>JBIIEY010000182.1:0-4803 GCA_044237595.1 Burkholderiaceae bacterium
GCTTGCAGTAAAAGCCGGCGAAACGCGTCTGGCCGAGTTGCGTGGCGGCGGTAGCGCCGAGTTTGGCGCTGCAAAATCAGTTTCAAGAAACACGACGGCGGGCCTCTCGCCATCGGCAGTGACTGCCATCATGAAGGCAGACCCAAGTAAACTGCCGGCTTACGTTGGTGTGCCTGTCGCTGGCCGCGGTTATGCGATTTACCGTGTCAACAAGATCAACGACGAGGTCATTGACGACGAGGCACGCAAGGCTGAGCAGCAGCAAGTCGATGAATTCCTGGCGGCCCAGGAAATGGCGGCTTATCTCGATGTCATCAAGAAGCGCGCCAAGGCAGAAATTCTCAAGCCTGTCGCGGCCAAAGCGGCACCTGCCGTCAAGTAATCTGCACACGGCGGGACTTCGCTTGTCGAGAGTCCTGCTTTTTTATTGGCCTCGGTTTGGCGTAGAAAGGTGTGCTGCATCAAGCAAAGACGCTGGATCTCGACACAGGCTGAGATCCAGCATCTTTCGTCGGATGTACAAAGCCTTCGACAACCCTCAAATGCGAAGCTACTTAGACAAGTCCTCTCCAATCAACTCGCTATTTCGTCGGCCAGCAGTGCTTGCGTCGCTTTGGCAAAAGCCCCTCCCGAAATATCCTCGAGTGTCAGCGATCGCGCCTGCGCGTAGCCGGTGAAATTTCTTTCTATCGATCGCAGATACGCAGGATCGTAATGCTGGGTCAGTAGCTCTTCCACCAATCTGGAAATTTCTCCGGTTTGCGCCATATCTCGCCACGCGCGGATTTTCGTGTGACCATGTAGTGCCACCAGATGGTCCAGCTGACTACCAAGCAGTGTGCGGTCAGCCACGAGATGCGGATAATCTTCGATAAGCAAGGCGACTCTGTCGGCGATGGTAGTCTGCAAATGCACACAGAAAGATGCGCGTATTTTTTCCATCAGCTTTTCAGGTACACGCAGATTGCCTATTTTTCGGCTTTCCGATTCCACGTAGACAGGACGCAAGGCGGTGAAGCTTCGCAGCTTTTGCAAGATCCGGCTTTCAAACATTTTCTGTGAGGGTTGTGGCTCGTCGGGAATGCCGCCCAGTACGGACCCACGATGCGCCGCCAGCTGCTCGAGATCGAGTACCTGAGCCCCCTCATTGGCCAGCCATGTCAACAACCTGCTTTTGCCGCTACCGGTGGTGCCGCAGATAACGCGGAAGGACAACGTCTCCGGCTCGGAGTCCAGCAGGCTCAGCACTCTGCGCCGATATTCACGATAGCCCCCATCCAGCTGCACCGCCGGCCAGCCGATTTTCGCCAGAATATGGGCCATGGCGCCGCTACGATTACCACCACGCCAGCAGTAAATCAGTGGTTTCCAGTCGCGAGGTTTGTCTGCGAGTGTCTGCTGCAAGTGCAGCGCAATGTTTTTGGCAACCAAGGCAGCACCGATTTTTTTCGCTTCGAATGCACTGCTCTGTTTGTAGATGGTGCCCACCTGTACGCGCTCACCGTCATTCAGCACGGGGCAATTGATCGCTCCCGGTACATGATCAAGGGCGAATTCCGACTCGGAGCGCACATCAATGATGCAATCGTAGTCATCCAAACGCTCGAGTACGTCGTCGGCGGGCAGCAATGCGGGATATTTCATGAATGGATCTTATCGCAGCATTGGTTTAAGGACTTGCCAGACGTTTTCCATCATGATGGCCTGGGCACGCTGGTTGGGATGAATACGGTCGAGCTGAAAAAACAGTTCGGTGTTATCCAGACCCTGCAGAAGAAACGGGACCAGCCTGACATTTTTTTCGCGTCCCAGACCCTGGTACATGGCAGCGAAGCGTTTGCTGTAATCGACACCATAATTGGGTGGCATACGCATGCCGACAAGTATGAGTTTCGCGCCGGTAGTCGTACTCATCGCCATCATCTCGCGCAGATTGGCTTGGGTAGCTGCCAATGACAATCCACGCAAACCATCATTGCCACCCAGCTCGATCAGTACCAGGGCCGGCTTATGCTGTTGCAATAGCGAAGGCAAGCGAGATTTTCCACCCGAGGTAGTTTCGCCGCTGATGCTGGCGTTGATGATCGCAACATCATGCTTTTCCTTGCGTAGCTGTTGCTGCAAAAGGTAAACCCATCCGCTATCGCGCGGCAGACCATACTCGGCAGAGAGGCTGTCGCCGAGCACAAGCAGAGTTTTTGATGCAGAATACGCCGGCAATGCGTGGACGCTGACAAGCAGCAACGCAGTCACGATCAACCGTTGCACAAGCTTTGCCGTTTCATAGGATCCCGACCATCCCGGATAGAGACTCAACCGACCTTGCATGCCTGAAAACCCCCAAATAATTCCCGCTATCGAAGTCACGGCACTGACCAAAAAAGTGGCCGACGCCAGCGGCGAGCTGACGATTCTTGATGACATCCATTTTACCGTCCAGGCCAGTGACACGTTGGCACTGGTGGGTGCATCCGGTTCCGGCAAGTCAACCCTGCTGGGATTGCTTGCCGGTCTGGATACACCGACGTCTGGCAGCGTCCGTATCGAGGGCATTGATATTTTCTCTCTAGATGAAGACGGCAGAGCCGCGATGCGGCGCGCCCATTTGGGTTTCGTATTTCAATCGTTTCAGTTGTTATCGCATCTGACGGCAATCGAGAACGTGATGCTGCCGCTGGAGTTGCGGGGCGATGCTGATGCTGCAGCCAAGGCAGAAGCAATGCTCGGTAGGGTGGGCTTGAAGCAGCGCCTGCAGCATTATCCAAAGTATCTATCCGGTGGCGAGCAGCAGCGCGTTGCCCTCGCGCGCGCTTTTGTGACTCGTCCTCCCTTGTTGCTGGCCGATGAACCGACTGGCAGTCTTGATGCAGCGACCGGGGAAGCCGTTATTGAATTGATGTTTGAACTCAACCGCGAGCAGCATTCGACTCTGGTGCTGGTGACACACGATCTTGCGATGGCTTCGCGCTGTGCGCGTCAGCTGACGATTGCTGCCGGCCATCTGGTTGACGACCGTCGCCAGTAACTCAAACACTTCACTGCGGTATCGCGCTGTAGTCGTTGACGAGTTTGTTCAAAGCATTTCTTATCCAAGGCATCAGTTCACTCGCCGTGGCACCTATCGGGCCTGTGCCGTTTGCGACCATCTGATCCGCTGCGCTGCCATGTAACCAGGTCGCAGCCAATGCGCACGCCTTCACAGGCCAGCCCTGCGCGAGCAGAGCACCGCAGAGTCCGGCCAGCACATCACCGCTCCCTGCAGTCGCCAGTGCTGGATTACCGGTGGTATTGATGAAATGTGTGTCGCCGGGATGAGCAATGATGCTGCCACTGCCTTTAAGTATCACGGTCGCGTGGTAGCGCTGCGCCAGCGCATTCGCCGAACTCAGTCGGTCTGATTGAACGGCGTGGACATCGGTTCCCAGCAGTCGCGCGGCTTCCAGCGGATGGGGCGTGAGCAAGCTGGGCGCTGTGCGCTGTGCAAGACGTGATTGCAATGCAGGCTCGGCGGCAATCAGGTTAAGAGCATCGGCATCAATCACCAGAGCAGACGCAAAAGACAATGCCCGACCGAGCAGATCATGCGCTTGTCGCGACATGCCAAGACCCGGACCGATGACGACGGCACCATGATCTGCGCGCAAGTCAACCGCGTGTCGGCACATCAGTTCTGGATGCAGGCTGTCGTACGCAGGTACTGGTCCAGCGAATCCTGCGAACACTCGTCCTGCGCCCGCCATCAATGCCATGCGTGCCGCCAGTATTACGGCGCCACTCATGCCCTCGGCACCACCTATCACTTCCACATCTCCGTAACTGCCCTTGTGCGATGCGTGCATTCGATGGCGGATTGCTTCGGCAAAAGTCAGCGGAGTATTCAGGTGGGCAATCGGCTCAGGGAAAAGACTTGGATCAATGCCAAGATCATCCGTCACGACACGACCGGCGTTATCGCGACCATGCAATGTGTGCAGTCCGGGTTTGTTGGCAATGAAGGTGACAGTCTCATCGGCCCGCACGGCCAGACCATTGGGGCCGATGATGCTGCCGGTATCTGCATCAAGTCCGCTGGGCACATCAATGGCCAGCACGGGGCAACTCAACTGATTGAGCTGTGTGGCCAGCACCCGGTAGCGCCCCTCAAGCGGACGCGTGAGGCCAATACCGAACAGCCCATCGATAGCCAGAGACCATGACATGCCAGGTATCGAATCGGAGAGTGCGGCACCGCTTTGCCTGGCGCGAGCGAGTGCCATGCGTGCTTCGGGGGTAAGCGCGTTCTCTTTAGCGAGATGAACAATCGTGACTTTGATGCCGTGCTGTGCGAGAAGGGCCGCAGCTTCGAGCGCATCACCGCCATTGTTGCCAGGGCCTGCGGCGGCCAGCACATGAAGGTCTGTGGTGATTTCAGGTAGAAGCGTCAAAGCATGCCGGGCAACGGCTGCGCCTGCGCGTTGCATCAAGGTGCCGAGCCCTGCCGAGGAAATCGCAGCAGCTTCGATCGCTCGAACCTGAGCGACGCTGTAAAGAGCCTGTGAGTCGCGCTGATCAGCGCATCCGGTCGCCATACCGTGTCAGCGTGAGGCCATCCATATCAATTTCAGTGCGCCGCGATGAGATGAGGTCGGCCATGAGCTTGCCACTACCCGCCGCCATTGCCCAGGCGCCCGCACCATGTCCCGTATTGATGAAGACATTCGGGTATCGGGTTGCGCCGAGCAAGGGTACGCCCTCGGGCAGCATCGCTGCCGGACCACACCAAAAACTCGCGGTTCGGTAATTTGCGGCATTCGGAAACCAGTC
>JBIIEY010000183.1:0-4774 GCA_044237595.1 Burkholderiaceae bacterium
TGCAGCCAACTTCACCACGCATTGACGGACTGCCTGACACCCTCTTGGCGTGCGCGCTGCGCAGGCCTGATGAGACATGCTGCATTTGGGAGCGGCTGCAAGGCCGCCACCATGCCGTTGAACGCAGTAGAAGTCTGGCCTGGCGGGAGGTCGGGCTTATCGAGCCTGCCGTTGCGTGTCTCTGTCGGTCTTGGCGCTGTGCCTGGCTGAAGCGATTTTGTCTGGTTTGCCTGTACGTTTCTCGGCTTTGCTGATGCGCCGCGAATCGCTTGCTCGGTCGGATTTGCCAGTAACTTTTCTCTCTGCGTTTGTGTCTGGCTTTCCTTTGCCGCGGTTTGCCACGGATCGCCCAGCTCGAACTTCCAGACGCAAGGACTGACCGGCAGTCAGCTTGTCGTTCTTCAGGTTGTTCCAGTCGCGCACTTCTTCAGGTTTGACTTTGTAGCGAGCAGCGATACCGGCGACCGTATCGCGCTTCCCGGCTCTGATTGTAATTTTTCTGCGCGGTGGCTCATCGGGCTCGTAAGCGAGCATTGCGTTATCGGCGATGTCCTGTCCGATATCCTTGTCGATTTCGGCGGGAGGCTTGGGTACTAGCACCGTCGAGCCTGCCTTGGGATGCATATTCGGTGGTATCGCGTTGACCTCACGGATCAGCTCGGGTGTGGTCTTGAAGCGCGCCGCGATGCTTTCGATTCGCTCGCGGGCTGCCGTGACTTTATGGGCTGTCCAGCTTGACAAGGCACGTGTCCATTTGGACAGATTCTCCTTGAATTTTTCCGCGTTCGAATGCGGTAGCAGAATTTGGGTATTTGGGCTGCCGGTAATCACCGGGCGATTGAACTGCGGATTCAATGCCTTGAATTCTTCCATCGGCAACTCGGCCAGTTGCGCGGCCAGCTTGACATCGATATCGCGCGTTTTTTTAATGCTGACGAAGTAAGGCTGGTTTTCAACCACCGGCAAGGTGATGCCGTACTGCGCAGGTGCTGCGATGATATTTTTAACTGCCTGCAGCTTCGGATAATAATTGCGCGTTTCGGCGGGCATGTAAGCGGACAGGCTGTTGTAGTCGGTGGGCCTGCCTGCCGCTTGTGCTTTTGCAATGGCGCGCGAGACTGAACCTTCCCCCCAGTTATACGCCGCCAGCGCCAGCTGCCAGTCGCCAAACATGCCATACAGCCGCTGCAGGTAAGTCAGCGCTGCATTGGTCGAGGCCAGCACATCACGGCGTTCGTCACGAAACACATTTTGCTTAAGGTTGTAATCGCGGCCGGTACTCGGTATGAATTGCCACATGCCCGCTGCTTTCGCGCTGGAATAGGCTTGCGGATTAAATGCAGATTCGATAAAGGGCAGCAGCGCAAGCTCGGTCGGCATGTTGCGCTTTTCAAGCTCTTGTACAACATAAAAAATGTAGCGTGACGCGCGCTGCGTGATTCGCTGCAGATAATCGGGTCGGGCGGTGTACCAAGTCGAATGGGTGGCGACCAGAGGATTGTTCAGATCCGGAATTGCATAGCCTTTGCGGATACGCTCCCATACATCAAAATTTTGCAGCTCGATATCTTCGGCCAGAATGTTACCTTCAAACGCGGCTGGATTTTGTGGTGCTTCCGTTACCGAATCTCGGGACGAGTTCGATGCGGGTTGCGAAGGTGGTATCGAGAGGTCATTGGCCGTGGCCGAGAGGCTGGTCGCCAGGCAGGAAATCAGCACCAGGGACAATCGGGAATACACGAAAACCCTTGATCGGTACTTGGCTATTCGGAAATGCAACATGGGTCCTGTGGGAATCACCGGACGCCAGGCCCAGTTGAATAATTGAATTGCAGCAAGTGTATGCAAGCCCATCAAACTCCGTCAAGCAGAATCAGCGCTGACCTTGCTATGGACGCACTGATTAAATAAACCCAGAAACTTTTGTGACAAGATCAATCACACCAAGCCCTTGATCTTGCTGGCCCCCACGTCGCACAGTTGCGCTGACTCGCCACAAAACGTCGATTTATTCAGCATCTCCCTACGTCAAATCACCGATAAACGTTTTTCCATTCGCGCAGTGCTGCAAAGGCGGCAACCGGATCTTCTTTGTGTAGTCGACCACTGGTTTTGAGGAGCTCGGTGATGGATTTTTCGCGATAACGCAAAAACGGGTTAGTAAGCTTTTCCTCGCCTATCGTCGAAGGCACCGTTGATACTCCACGTGCACGCAAACCCTGGGCCGCTGCCAGTCGGTCTGCAGTGCGCTGATTATCGGGTTCAGCCGCCACCGCAAAGCGCAGATTCGATACGGTGTATTCATGCGCACAATACACTTTCGTGTTGTCTGGTAATGCTGCAATTTTTCCCAGTGATTGCGTCATTTGTTCTGCAGTACCTTCGAACAAACGACCGCAGCCACCGGCAAAGAGCGTGTCGCCGCAAAACAGCCAATGCTCATCTGCAGCGACATAGGCGATATGGCCTGCGGTGTGGCCGGGTACATCAAGTACGTTCAGTTGTAGGGAGGGTGATGTCAGAGTCACCACATCACCCTCGCGCAGAGGATGATCGATGCCGGGTATGCGTTCGCTCGCGGGCCCGTACACCGGCACATTCCAGCGTCTTAGCAGGGCGGGAACGCCGCCGGCATGGTCAGCATGATGGTGAGTGAGTAGAATAGCGGCCAGTATGAGCTGATGCGTGGCCAGCGCTGCCTCAACGGCGGCCGCATCGCCGGGATCAACGATGGCTGCGTATTCCTGATCGTGTATCAGCCACAGATAGTTGTCGTCAAAGGCCGGTATTGCGGTGACCTGCAGTGATTGATTGACTGACATGGGAATGAACCGACACGTTTCAGAAAACCGGATTATATCGCTCGCTCCCTGGTTTCACACGGCCAGGGGCGGCTACGCCTATGCGTGGGAACAGGCGCGGCTTGATGAGCTGACTGCCGATATTTTCGGTTACAACGCGCTGCAAATCGGCTTGCCCGGCTTCGATACGCTGGCGGCCAATCGTATGCCCAACCGCTGGGTGACGGACGCGGTTCTACCGCCGGATGACGCTCATTTGGACGAGAGACGATCCGTGGTTGTGCATGATTTTGCCGATCTGCCCTTCGCAACGCAAAGCCTCGACCTGGTGGTGCTACCGCACGTACTGGAATTTGCCGCCGAACCGCATCAGGTATTGCGCGAAGTCGAGCGAGTGCTGATTCCCGAAGGGCAGGTGATTATTTGTGGATTCAATCCTCACAGTACCTGGGGCGTACGACAATTCTTTGGTCGTGTGACAGGCAAGCATTTTCTGCCCTTGCATGGTGAATTTATCAGCGTGCCTCGATTGAAAGACTGGCTTAAGCTTCTGAATATGGAAATCAACCGCGGACATTTTGGCTGCTATGCGCCACCCTTTGCCAGCACAAAATGGCTCGATCGATTTGGCTTCATTGAAAAAGCCGGTAATCGCTGGTGGCCTTACCTGGGTGCTTTGTATATTGTGCAGGCGATCAAGCGTGTTCAAGGCATGCGACTGGTGGGGCCCGCACTGCAAAAGCAGGGCGCGCGCGTACGTCACGCGGTGCCTGTCACACAACGAATGAAAAATTAATTCTGCTTCAGAACACGCATGGAAAAAATTGAGATTTATACCGATGGTGCTTGCAAGGGTAATCCTGGTCCCGGCGGTTGGGGTGCGTGGTTGATTGCCGGCGACCGTGAAAAAGAAATCTGCGGCGGCGAACTTAACACCACGAACAATCGTATGGAATTGATGGCGGTAATTGAAGCATTGAATGCACTCAAGCGGCCCAGCGAAGTGATCGTGCATACCGACAGCCAATATGTCCAAAAGGGCATCAGCGAATGGCTGTCAGGCTGGAAAGCTCGTGGTTGGAAGACAGCCAGCAAAGCGCCGGTAAAGAACGTTGACCTGTGGCAGGCGCTTGATGAAGCGCAGGCACGACACAACATTGACTGGCGCTGGATCAAGGGTCATGCAGGCCATGAGGGTAATGAACGCGCCGATATGCTGGCCAATCGCGGCGTTGAGTTAGTGCTTTCTGGTAAAGTGCCGCAGGAAATTTGATATCACCAGCTTTCACCCAATGCGACAAATTATTCTCGATACAGAAACTACCGGCCTCAATCCGAAAAGCGGTGATCGCATCATCGAAATTGGTTGTGTCGAGATGCTCAATCGTCGGCTGACAGGTAATAATTTTCACTATTACATCAATCCCGAGCGAGACTCCGACCCTGGCGCACTGGCGGTGCATGGTCTGAGCACTGACTTCCTCAGCGATAAACCGAAATTTGCTGAAATCGCCGAACAATTTTGTCGTTTCGTACAAGACGCGGAAATCATCATCCACAATGCCTCATTTGATGTGGGCTTTATTGATGCTGAATTTGAGCGATTGGGACTGCCGGCGTTTCATACCTACGTTGTCAAAATTACCGACACGCTCGCGCAGGCAAAAGAGCTGCATCCGGGTAAACGCAATTCGCTGGACGCCTTGTGCGAACGCTATGGCATCTCCAATGCGCACCGCACGCTGCATGGTGCGCTGCTGGATTCGGAACTGCTGGCCGAGGTGTATCTCGCGATGACGCGCGGGCAGGATAGCCTGAGTATGGATCTGTACGGTACTGGATCGGGCGTAGAAGGGGGGGGCGATGCCATTGCGTTGGCCGAAATCATCGTGCTGCCCGCCCAGCCTGATGAATTGGCTGCGCATGAAGAACTGCTCAAGGGACTGGACAGAGAAGCCAAAGCGACCTGCCTG
>JBIIEY010000011.1:0-15743 GCA_044237595.1 Burkholderiaceae bacterium
CAAGCTAAGCAGTCCTGTAAAGGCCAGCGCTGCCTGCAGCCCCAGCCACTGCGCTATACCGCCCAATAATGGCGGCCCAATCACGCTGCCGGCGTAAGTGATGGTCGCGACTCCGGCAATCGCCATTGCGTCTTGCTGACCGGCCGCACTGAACACAAATGGAAACACCAGTGCCAGCCCCAGTCCGGCGATGGCAAAGCCGATGACTGCAGTTATGGTTCCGCTCGCAAATACCGCCACATAAATCCCGACACCGGCTACAAGTGCGCCACCGCAAATCAGACGGCGGGCACCCATCGCGGCCTTGAGGCGATCACCATGAAAGCGCGAGAGCAGCATCATGGCCGAGAAGGCAGCCAGCGACAGTGGTGCAAAGCTCATGGAAGCACCGAACTGATCTGCCATGAAAACGCCACTCCAGTTGGCGATACTACCCTCGGTCATCGCCGCCAAAAATCCCAGTAGGCCCAGCAGAGCGATATCACCACGCGGTAGTACAAACGAGGGTTTTCTTGCTAACGGGGTGTTGCTGGCCCCATCCGTGTTCAGCCCGCGGACACCCAGCCAGAGCAGCAGTGCGCAAGGCGCTATCAACAAGCTGAAATGCTGTATCGGCGAAAACTGCATCCACGCCATGCCACTACCCAGCATGACGCCTGCCAGCCCCCCGGCACAGGCGCAGGCATGTAGCCGGGCCATGATGGATCGAGCATGCAAACTTTCCTGGCGAGCTGCTGCCGCATTCATGCCGATATCAAACGTACTAGCGCTAGCTCCCAGCAAAAAAACGGCGAGCATCAGCAGTGGCAAGTTAGGTGCCATGCCTGTCAAGAGCAGTAAAAATAGCATTGCTATACCAGCGACGACGAGTTTTGTGCGTTGACTCATCCACCTTCTCAAATGCATTGACAAGCGCGCTGACAAAGTTGATGCAAACGCTGATGAAAATGCTGCCCCGAGTCCGCTACATAACAACGCAAGAGAAAGTTCGCTAACGGAGAGTTGCAGGGCATCGCGCAGTGCAGGAATGCGGCCAGCCCACGAGCCCATGACCACGCCAAAGTAGGCAAACAGTGCTGATAGCGCGTGCGCTTGCGGCAGCACCTGACGTGTTGATAAGGCTATGAAAGTGGGGGATGGCAGGCAGGCGGTGGGTCGCATGAACAAAGATGGGTAATTGCAGTAGGGAACCCAGCTTTGTGCATGAATTCTAGAAATAGTTTCTTGTGAGAAGAAAAATTCGTGCACAAGATGATGCACGGAGGAAGCACGGCCAGTGTGCCTGTTCAATTGAACAGATCCACAAATCTGCTCAGTCAGCCAGTGCTCGTGCAGAGAAGGGCGTTGATGCGGCGGTGATAGATGCGGGAGAAATTTGGACAAAAAGCAATTTATTGAGATGACGCAAATGCATTTTGTGATTCTCAATTAGCCTACTTTTATTCCGATTTTCGAGCGGCTCATGAACGGTCCTCATACTCATTACGATAATCTGAAGGTCACACGTAACGCGCCACCCGAGGTGATTCGGGCTGCTTACAAGACGCTGTGCCAGCAATTTCATCCGGACCGGCATGGCGGACACCCGAAAGCAACCCAGACCTTCCAAATCATTAATGCAGCATATGAAGTACTGTCCGATCCGGGCAAGCGTCGCCAACATGACGAATGGATCGCGAAGGCAGAGGCACGCGAACAGGCGCGCCGCAACGAGCGAGCCCAGCCACGCTGGAACGGTCAGGAGCGACGCCGGTCATTACCTCAAAGACCCGCGACCAAGACGGCCTATCGAATGCGCCCCATCGTCCAACCCATGCGCAGTGGCATCCTGCAGTGGATGCTGCATCAGCCGCGTGCGCTGGCTTTATGGGCATCGATTGCGCTCACAGGTGTCTTCCTAGTGCTGATTTTTCAGCTCTGAGTACATTGCTGAATTTGCTCACCGCTGCGCTTTGGTCAGGTGGGCTCCCTGCGTTTGCGTCAGGTATAGTTACGCTTCGTTCAAAACAAGGCGCACAAAGCTGAGTCGCTGCGCCCCATAACAAGAAAGCGTGACACGCATGGCCAACGAGGCAAGTGTTGTGCTGCCCGCGCTGGTGCGCATGGGACTGGCAGCCCCCGAGGAAAATCCCGAGATCGTCCCCCTGACCGGTGGTGTGTCTTCGCTCATCGTGCGCGTTGAAACGCGTGACGGTCCCCTCTGCATCAAACAAGCCCTGCCTGAACTGAAGGTTGCCTCCCACTGGAGTGCGCCGCTGGCTCGCAATCATGCCGAGCTGGCCTGGATACGCGAAGTGGCACAGACTCTCCCTAAGGCAGTGCCCGCTATTCTGGGTGAGGATGCGCAGTCGTATTGTTTCGCGATGCAGTGGCTGGCACCCGAAGCGCATCCGGTCTGGAAAATACAGCTGCGTGATGGTCATGCCAGTCCCGATTTTGCAGCGCAGGTGGCGCATCAACTGGTACTGATTCATGCAGCAACAGCGAACCAGCCTGCGCTCGCCGAGCGTTTTGCCTATGACCGAAATTTCTTCGAACTACGATTAGATCCTTATTTCGGCGCCACTGCGAAAGTGCATGCGGACTGTGCGCCGATGCTGCAGGCACTGATTAAGCAAACTGCGAGCAATCGTCTGGCGCTGATTCACGGCGATATCAGCCCTAAGAATATTCTTGCCGGACCCGCGGGGCCCATCTTTCTCGATGCTGAGTGCGCGGTGTATGGTGATCCGGCATTTGATGCTGCGTTTTGTTTAACGCATCTGATCGCCAAATGCCTGTGGCGTCCCGCATCAACGGAAGATTATCTGGCCTGTTTCGATGCCTTTGCCAAACACTATCTCGCTGGCGTGGATTGGGAAAACGTCGACGCCATCGAGGCGCGAACGGCCAAATTGTTAGCGGCGATATTGCTTGCGCGCGTAGATGGCAAATCACCTTTGGAATATCTGACTGAATCCGACCGAGCGCAGTTGCGTACGTTTGCACGCCGCTGGCTATTATCACCCGCAACCCGGCTCGCTGATATGCGCGCCGCATGGAAAGAGGAACTTGCCGCATGAGTACGCGAATCCAATCACTGCAAGCGCGACGTATCTGGGATTCGCGCGGTCGACCCACCGTTGAAGTGGATGTGCATCTGGACGATGGCACGCTGGGTCGTGGTATTGCGCCTGCTGGTGCATCGACGGGCAGCAACGAAGCAATCGAGTTGCGTGATGGTGGTACGAGTTTTGGGGGCTATGACGTACAGCAGGCATTGGCAAATGTCATGCGCGAGATTGCACCCGCCATCATCGGTCGCGATGCGCTCGATCAGCGCGGGGTGGACGATACCCTGATTGCGCTGGATGGCACATCAAACAAAGCGCGGCTGGGCGGAAATGCATTGATTGCGACCTCCATGGCCGTCTTGCATGCAGCGGCTGCATCGCAGCGCTTACCCTTGTGGCGCTATCTGCTGAATACGACTGCTGCGCCAGATAATCAATCAGTGATCTTGCCGCTACCGGAAATTCAAATCTTTGGTGGCGGCGCGCATGCGGGTCGCCGTATCGATATTCAGGATTTGCTGGTGATGCCGGTGGGTGCGCAGAACATGGCCGAGGCATTGGCGATGGTGGCTGAAGTCTATCGCGCCGCCGGTGATCTGATGGCCGATGCCGGTCGTCGTGCCGGTGTCGCCGATGAGGGGGGCTGGTGGCCGGATTTTGCGAATAATGAAGAAGCGCTGCAAATGCTCACCCGCGCAATTGAAAAAGCGGGATATCGCCATGGCGAGGTGATGATTTCACTCGATATCGCAGCGTCTGAGTTCGGCAGCGGTGGTGTGTATCGTCCGGGCCTGGAGAAGCAGGCGTATGACACCGGCGAGTGGATTGAGGTTTTGCTACGCTGGCTCGCGACGTATCCGATTTTATCCATCGAAGATCCGGTGGCCGAAGATGATGCCGCCGGCATGATCGCATTTACAGCAGCGGCGGGTCACAAAGTGCAGATCATCGGTGATGATTATCTGGTCACCAACGCCGCGCGCGTGCGTGACGCCGCAGCCCACAAAGCTTGCAATGCGGTGCTCATCAAACCGAATCAAGCGGGAACGATCAGTGAAACCTTCGATGCACTGCAGGCGGCCAAGGCTTGTGGTTTTTCAACCATTGTGTCTGCTCGTTCTGGTGAGTCGGAAGATGTGATGATTTCGCATCTGTCCGTGGGCTGGAGCGCGGGACAGCTGAAGGTAGGTTCATTCGCTCGCAGCGAGCGGATGGCGAAGTGGAATGAGTTGCTGCGAATTGAGGAGGCGCTCGGTGCGAGAGCGCGTTATGCGGGTGCGGATGTTTTGCCTTTGGTCGGCGGCTGATGCTTATCCCAGCTTGTCGAAAACTTGAGCTGCTCATGTACAACGAACGACGCTGGCCCCCAGCTTTCGCTGGGGCGACGGAATTTGGAGCCATCGCTCTAAAAATCGTCACCCCAGCGAAAGCTGGGGCCCATCGTTGTTAATGTCGCATCAGCCACGCAGCGCGCGCTTCAACAATTTGCCGTTCGCATTTCTTGGCAGTGGCCCATCAGTCAACACCACCTGCTCAGGCACTTTGTAATCAGCCAGTCGCGCCGCGCAATGTGCGCGCACTGTTTCAGCAGTCAGCGTTTTGTCGGTCGCGTACAGGTAAGCATGCACCCGCTCTCCGAGCACAGGGCAGGGATGACCAACCACGGCAGCTTCCACCACACCCGGCACGGACATCAGCACGTTTTCCACCTCAACCGAATAAATCTTGAAGCCGCCACGGTTGATCATGTCCTTGATGCGATCGAAGATGCGCACCAGTCCTTGTTCATCAACCGAGCCAATGTCACCGGAGCGCCAGCAGCCTTCGGCAAAACCTTTGGCCGTCGCTTCCGGGTTATCCCAGTAGCCTGGCACGACCATTGACCCGCCTATCCATAATTCACCGGATTCGCCTGCCGCCACCGGCTGACCTTCGTCATTCATTACGCGAATGTCACCACAGGGCACCGCAATGCCAACGCTATCGTTGTGAATCGCAGAGAGCCCCAGCGGCATGATGGTGGCAGGTGAGGTGACTTCGGTAGAGCCATAGCAGTTCACCAGTGTGAGTCCGGGCACCGCTTCAGCCAATGCCTGTACGGTGGGTACGGGCATTGGCGCGCCGCCGTAACCGCCGACCCGCCAAGGACTTAGATCGAGTGTGCGAAATTCCGGCTGCATCAGACAGAGCTGATACATCGCGGGCACCAGCAGCGAGTAGGTGATGCGCTCGCGCGCGGCGAGTTGCACAAAAGACGCTGCCTTGAATTCAGGCACGATCACCAGCGTGCCGGCCACATGCACCATCACCGCAATCAGTGCGATCAGACCAGTCACATGGCTGGCAGGTACTGCCAGTGCGGCACGATCTTCGTGATTGAGTTTGAGTGCAATCTCGAAGTGAATCACCGAATGCGCAATATTGAAATGCGTGAGCATCGCGCCTTTGGGGTTACCGGTGGTGCCTGAGGTGTACAGAATGCAGGCACAGGCTTCTTCATCGACGATCGCTGGTGCAGTATCGGGTCCATTGAGCGAGGAGAGCGTTTCGCCTTTGATGCCGGTGGAAATGCGTAGTCGCAGGACGGGTGCCGTGGCGCTGTCCGGAATGCGATCAGCGAGATCATCATCAAACACGATACCCACCGCGCCGCATTGTTGAACGATGTAAGCCAGTCCAGGACCTTGCTCGCGCGTGCCTACCGGTACGGCGACTGCGCCCAGTTTTTGCAGAGCGAAGAGAACAGACACGAACTCGGCGCGATTACTGATGAACATGACCACGCGCTCACCCGCCTGCAGACCACGTGCCGCCAAACCATTAGCAATACGATTGACTTCAACATCAAGCTCTTGATAGGTCCAGCGTTGATCATTGCAAGCCAGTGCTTCGTGGTCCGGGCGCGTTCCGACTGCTTGCGAGAACATCGCATAAAACGAAGGTGGTCGAACAGTAAAGCAGCGCAATGATCGGTTACCGAAATGGGTCTCGGTGCGCATAGCGGGCAGGGTGATGTGATGACGCCAGTCGATCATGCGGAAAATCGTGAGTGCGAGAGTTTCATGAAGATCAGCTAGCCAGCGAGTTGGCACCACGCTCGATGACGATTTCTGCGTCAAGCAGCTTACGTGAATGATTCAGATCCGACTGGGCTATCAGTACCGAGAGCTCGCTGCCGCGCAGACTGGCAATCACTTCCGACAAGCGGGCCGAGAGCGCCGGTGCTACACCTTCGAAGGGCTCATCGAGCAGCAGCAGGCGGGTACCGATGGCCAGTGCACGTCCCAGTGCCACGAGTTTTTGCTGACCACCCGAGAGCAGCAGCGCGCGTCGATCGCGCATATCGTGCAATTCGGGGAGGACTTCGTAGACGAAACCCAGACGCGGTCCGGTGTTAGCCATTTTTGAAGCCCAGAGTGGGATCAGAATGTTTTCTTCTACGGTCAGTTCAGGTACCAAGCCTCGATCTTCAGGCATGTAGCCTATGCCCATGGCGGCACGTGCATGACGTGGCAGCGATGATAAATCCACGCCATCGAAACGAATCGAGCCGCTGATCAGCGGCAGGTGACCCATGATGGCACGCAGCGTCGTGGTTTTGCCGGCGCCATTGCGACCAATCAGACCTATCATTTGTCCCTGTCCGACCTTCAGCGACACACTGCGCAGGACTTGCGCTGACTGTATCGAGACGGCGATGTTGGCGATCTCAAGCATGATCGTCCGTTTCTCTGAAATCGCCGGTGACGTAGCGTTTCACATCGCTCATTGACAGTGCATTCTCGGGTGTATCGTCGGCGATGATGCGACCACTGTAGAACGCGACCACGCGGTCGGCGTAGCGTCCAACGATATCCATGTCGTGCTCGACAAAAAGTACGGTCACATTTTCTTGATTGAGCGCACGCATGACCGTATCCATCATCGGAAATTTTTCGTCGGCAGAAACGCCCGAGGTAGGTTCATCGAGTAGCAGTACTTTAGGCTGGCGCGTTAAGGCCATTGCGATGTCCAGCAGTTTGCGCACACCACCGGGTAGTTCGCCGACCAGTCGATCTTCATGTGCGGCCAGTTCGAAGCGCTCGAGCATGGATTGCGCGCGTTCGATAGCTGCCGTATTTTTTGCAGGTCGCCAGAACGATAAAGCACCATGTTGTGATGCGATTGCTGCAAGCATGTTGTCCAGTACTGAAAGCTCCTTGTAGAGCTGAGGTATCTGAAAAGAACGCGCAACACCCATGCGGGCAATTTGTCTCGGTTCGAGCCCAACGATATCGTCACCGTCGAGCAGAATCTGGCCAGCATCCGGCCGGATGTAACCCGTGAGCATGTTGACGAACGTGGTTTTGCCCGCGCCATTACTGCCGATCAGGCTGACGCGTTGACCCTGCGGTATGTCGAGATGAATATCGGCCGCAGCAGTGACGGCGCCAAAGCTCTTTTGTACGCCGCGCGCGACGATAGCTGACCGTGGCGCTGTCATGTTGCCTCCCCTTTTTGCCTGGTGGACGCATAACGTGCTGTCCACAAGGACCCGATGCCGCTGGGCAGAAAACGTATCACTGCCAACAGGAACAATCCCAGCACCAGTTGCCAGCTGTTGGGAAAATAGGCGCTGGAAAATGAACGCACAATTTCCAGTACCGTGGAGGCAATGAAAGCAGCCAGTACGCTGTGGTGTCCGGCCAGAATGGCGACGAAAACGAAATCGCCCGAGCGTGTCCAGAAACTAAATTCTGGCTCGACATGCCCGAGTGCCATCACCGCCAGCGCACCACCCAGCCCGCCGCAAAATGCGGCAATGACGAAGTTACCCGCAATCAGTCCGCGCACTGAGCTACCGAGATATTCGACACGAATTTCATTGTCGCGCGCGGCTAGTGCCACCAGTCCGCGTGTGGAATCAAAGTAGATACGCATTGCAATACCGACGATGCCCGCCAGCGTCACCGTTACTGCATAGTTCGCGTAATTACTCCAACTGTCGCCAGGCCGCATACCAAAGAAGGTCGCACGGCCCATATTAAAACCGTCTGAGCCGCCAAGCGATTCGGATTTCACCAGCAAGCCATACAGCACCATCGATAGCGCCAACGACAGCATCGCGAAAAAAATACCACGGTAGCGAGCAATCAGCCAGGCAAAGGGTGCTGCGACCAGTGCGGCGAGCAGCCCGCCCGCGATGGCCAGCGTGACCGCATCAGTGATGCCCAGCCGACCAAAAGCCAGCGCAGCGCTGTAGCCGCCGATGGCAAAGACCAGACCTTGCCCGAATGAGACAACGCCACTGCGCATGAGCAGCGCAATGCCGAGTGATACCAGGCCATTGGCCGCGGACATGGTGATAAGGAAGGTCAGCCAGCGTGGCATCGCCGTACCTGCGAGCAGCAGCAAGACGATGCACAACAAGCCAGCGGCGAACGTGCGCGAGAGCGCAAAACCTCCCTGCGTCATATCAGATTTTCCTTGCCTGTATGCGCTGGAAGAGACCCTCGGGCCGGAACATCAGCACGACGGCCATCACGAGGTAAATGGAGAATAGCTCGGCAACTGGCATCAGATGCACGGCAGATGATCGTGCGATGCCAACGATCAGCGCGCCGACGGCCGCGCCCGGAATACTGCCCAGCCCACCGATAATCACGACCGCAAACGAGACGATGATCACGCCCACCGAGACACCCGGTTGCACCGAAATCATGGGAGCCGTGAGCGCGCCACCCAGCGCAGCGAGAAAAATACCCGCAGCAAATGCGAGTGTGTAAATGCGAGATACATTGACGCCCATGCTGGAGGCGATTTCTTCACTGTGAATCACGGCCAACACGAGCTTACCGATACGCGTGCGATTCAGACCCCACCAGACACCATAGCCGACTACGATGGCCACCAGCACCAGCATGAAGTCGTAGCCGACATAGGAGAGGGTGCCAATATCGACCGTGCCGAACAGCATGTAGGGCTCGGATACATAAAGCGGATTGACACCCCAGACCAGTTTCGTCACATCTTCGAGAATCAGAAACAGTGCGAAGGTCACCAGTACGAGCAGCACTTCATCACGCCCATAAAAGACGCGCAACAAACCCCGTTCACACAGCGGCGCGACCAGCGCTGCGACCGCTACTGCGGCCAGCAGCATCGCTACGATCGAGAGTTCGGGTGCCATTTCCATGCTGGCGAACCATCCCACCAGACTCGCGGCCGCATACGCGCCTAAGGCATAGAAACTGCCGTGCGCGACGTTAAGAATTTTGAGGATGCCGAAAACCAGCGTCAGCCCGAGCGCGACAATAAACAGCCAGGAAGCATAGGTGAGGCCGTCAATCAGAATAGTCAGTAGCAGAGTCATCGCAGGCAGTCGGGGGGCATTCCGTTATTTGCACTTCGCTCCGGGAAAGCCTGCTTTCATCCAGTCTTCCGATTTCATGTTCGCCGGTGGGTTCACGCATTCGGCGTCGAAGCGCTGTATGTCTTCCATCACCACCAGTTTTTTCGATGCATCCCATTTGGTACGACCAATGGCCGTTGGCTGTATCGCCTGATGTCCATTACCCAAGGCCATTTTTACGCGACCACCGGGTGCATCCCATTCCAAGCCAGTGAGTGCCGCTGCGATTTGTTCTGTGTTTGGTTTTTTGCCGCCATTGGCTGCCATCGCTTTTTCCACGGCGAGCTTCAGACCCATGAGCGCCTGCGCCATGCGATAGGGGGCTTGTACGGGGTACACATTCCACTGACTTTGATACAGATTCCACCACCAGTCATTGAGTGGTGATTTCGGTGCCAGCATGCCGTAGGCACCACGCGCGCCAAGTACCACGCCTTCCGGCATTTTTTCGCCCAGCGGTACCAGCACGTGATCAGCAGCGGTCAACACGACCTGCGATTTTTTAAAAAGTCCACGCGGCGCGGACTGCAGAATCATGGCTTGCAAATCACCCCCCCACAGGCTGGAGTGGGTGATGTCGGCAGGCTGGGACATGAGTTGCGAGATTTCAGTACCGTACTGGCCTGCGCCGAACTTGGGACGCTGATCGGCTTGCACCTTGGCTTCAGGGTAGAGCACCGCCATCGAGAGCGAGAAATCCTTGAGTGAGTCATGACCCCATGCATAGTCCTGATTGATCAGATTAATCGTGTTGACTTTGACATTGCGACCCTTGAGGTAGCGCGCAGCCGCCACGTTATCCATCGCGCCATGTGCAGCAGTGCGGAACACATATTTGTAGCTGCCTTCCTCGAAAATGCGCGGCGTGCCGCAGTCGTAGAGCACCAGCATTTTCTTCATTTCTTCGGCCACAGGCGCCACTGCCAGGCAATCACCCGAGCCCACATAGCCAACCACCACATCGACGTTCTCGCGGTCATACAAATTGCGCAATTCCTGCACCTGTTTGGTCGCACCACCGTTTTCATCGACATAGACCGGCACGATGTTCATGCCGCCAAAGCCGGGTTTGTTATAGGGGGCGGGCGCCTTGCCTTTGTTGAATGCCTCGATCAGCACTTTTGCACCATTGACCGCAGGTACACCAAAACTGTCGGCAGCCTGACCAGAGAGAAAACTGACAATGCCCACTTTGAAGTCTTCAGCGATAACGCTGCCAGTAAAGCCGAGAGTTATAAGACCGATGGCGGTCAGTTTAGCCACGGTGCGCAGGGATGTGCCGGAAGTTCGGAACGGTGTCATGCAGGTCTCCTAGTGTTATTTCTGCTCGAAACAATCGCCAGCCCTGAAAAACTCCGGAAACAAGCCAGATTGACCGACTGCTGGCTTTGAGGGGGATGTTCGTTAATAGCGCGATCGATCGAATATCGGATGATCCAATTTGTTAACTTGTGCCGTCAACCGATATCGATGTTGCATTGCCGTAAAACTAGTTCCGTACTGGGCGCTTTATTGAGTTGCACCGCAATAGTGTGAGATCTCATTGAGCGAGTCGGTACGTTTCGTCATCGGGTGAGGGCCGGCCCCGGGAGTGAATCGGGCTTGTAGAAAACTATCGCTTGGACGCGAGCCATACTCGCCCACCTGCTGCCAGCAGGGTTTTATCCGACTACTAGCTCACGCGTCCGGACTAGACGGCGCCTGCGGTGCCGGGTTTGGCGCCGGTGCCGGGGGCGGGGCGGCAGCTGGTGACGGCGCTACAGCGGGTGCCGGGGGCAAGTTCTGAGTGGGTATGAGCCGCATCGCCTTGGCATCGGCTGGCACTTTGACCTGCAGACCCTGGAGGTAAAGCTTCTGCTCTGCCAGCTGCGTTGAGCGCACATCATAGGGCGGCTTGCCCGCGAGCACTTGCCAGGTCATGGGTTTGAGCTGCAGCAAGGTTTCTTTGCCGGCTGCATCAGTGACACACAGACTACCCTCCCGGGCACTGATCACAAACAGTCGCATATCGGCCTTGTATTGATAGGCCGGCGACCAGACTCTGGGCTCGCCCGCCGCTGTATTTACAGGACACAGGCCCGATGGTTCGTTGGATTGCGCTGTTTCGGTATTCTCGGGGGTATTGGCTTTGGCAGCGGTTGGCTTGGGCTTGGGCGGTGCCAAGTCTGGTTTGCCGACATCGGCGACAACCGCTAGAGCGGGCTCGGCTTCTTCTTCACTGATCTCGGTTTTTGAGCCACGCACTTTGGCGTAGATGGCCAGCAGGATGGTGAGTGCGATGGCGCCTATGAGCGCCAGTCGCCTGATCTCCGCATTGCGCTCGACCGCAGCAATCCGAATGTCGGCTGGCTCGATGATATCGTGGGACGAATGCATGGATGGCGGCGCATCATCCGGCGCTGGTACCGTCTGGTCTGCGCCGGGACCGGTGACCACGTCTTCATAGGCGATTTCGAGCGCGTTGGCATATTTGCGTACTGCCAGGAGTTTGTGCGCAGGTGTGTAAAAGGGGCGGTGGCCGCCTTCTTCGATGGCTTTGACCTGGTCCCGCGATAGCGTCACCAGCGCAGCCAGCTCAGCAATCGACAGATTCCGTGCTTCCCGCGCCTCTCGGAGTTTACTGCCATCTATGGTGATGGCATCCAGATCAATGGCTGTTTTCATGTTCTAAGGAAGCACTGATTAAATAAGCTCGGAGACTTTTTTGGCTGCAGCATTGGTGCCAACACTGTAATTTGCCCACGTCAGCGTCGTTCGGATGCGTTGGCTCGCGATGCGACGTAAACTTTTTCAGGATCTGTCCTTAGCCTGAGAAAACCGCATCGGTTCGCCGTGGGTGAGTATCCAATAATTCCAACACAATAACATTTTATTCTAGCAATTAGATCAAGCAGCTCACTTTTTCCCTCTGAAAATTCGCGCGTGATCACTTGAAAAATCGCTCAAGGTTTACCAGCGGCACTCCGTAGCCGCGCGCCAGTCGAACCATGGTTCTAAATCCCGGCTCGCCGTAAGCACCACTTTCCATCTTGGATACGGTAGGTAATGAGACACCACTTGCCGGATTGCCCCCGACCTGACTGGCCCGGCAAACGTCAATCTTGCTCATGTGTCGTGCTAGTCGCACAGCCGCCAGATATTCATAGCAATGTGCGAAATCGGCGGGTGAAATCTCGGCAAGCCACTTGCGTGATATCGCTGCCAGCGATGCGCCGGGCTCCACTGATTTTTCGCGCTCTTCGGTAGGGATCACTATCATTTTCAAAATGGTATGTTTCCTGCAAAGGTGGGCAAAATCTGCACAAGACTTGCCCCAAGGAAACTAACGATAGCGCCATCGTGCCCGCTTTGCTACTGTACCTAGGGGCAATAAGCACCAAAAACGGGCATGCTGGTCTGCCCGACCGTGGTGTCAGGCGTGGCCATCCATGATTCGGGCGAGCTCAATGACGTTGCTGACCTGAAGCTTGCGCATCATGTGCATGCGGTGCAGTTTCACTGTACGCACGGCGATACCAAGCTGTTCGCCGATATCGCGATTCAGCGTTCCGGACGATACCATTTTGGCAATCTCCAGCTCACGCGCCGACAAGCGGGCAATTCGAATGGCGGCGCTGTCCTTGAGCGACTGAGACTCTTCTCGGCGTCGTACTTTTTGCAAGGCCTCGCCGACCGCATCGAGCAGCGTCTGCTCATCAAATGGTTTCACGAGAAAATCGCTCGCGCCGTTCTTGAAGGCTTGCACCGCTTCCGTCGCGCCTGAACCGCCACTCATGAAGATGATGGGGGTGGACTCGGATAACTCTATCAAGCGACGTTGCAACTCCAACCCCGTGAGGCCGGGCATTTTGACATCGAGAAGCAGGCAGTGCGGCCCCGGAAATTCGGGCGCTGCTTGTTCGAGTTTTTCCAGATAACTCGTAGCACTCGAATGGGCCTCGGTGGCATAGCCTTCTAAATGCAAAAGCGAGACGAGTGCTTCCCTGATCGCATCATCATCATCAACAATGGTGACGCGGCCCCGGGAGTGGCGCGCTGCATTCAATTGATCATGAATGGTGACTACCTGCCGATGAGCGGGTCGTTGCATTAACGTGTCTCCGAGGATACTGATAACCGTTTTATCCCCTGCAGTGATCGCAAGGATTTTTTTATTTATTCAGTTCTTAACCAACCCGGCGCCGCAAGGCAGCGCAGTCGCATGAAAACATGCAGCGTCCGATGCTGGCAAATGAACCTGAACTTTGTAAAGTCCACCAACACCGAGGGCAAAGTATTAAAGGCGATCTTTAATTGGTTTGAGCTTTGTTCAGCAAGCGCGTTCCCACCAGCAGTACCGATCCACTGGTTTTTTCGTAGCCTATGGTGAATGGCAGCGGTTGCAAGGTATTTTTTGCGCTTAAAAAATCACGCAGCCGAACCCCCGACGGACTGTCATGCCAGAGTGGATGCGGGCGCAGGAATTTGCCATAGCTGTCGATCTGATAGTGCTTGCTGAAAACATCAATATCAAGCCCGGTCTCGTCCTGAACCACGCTGTGTGCATGGTCAGTGATCAGTCCTGCCAGCATCGAGAAATAGTTTTTCTGCAGCAGATGGGAAGCAGATTTGATGAAGATGGTATCACTGGTGTGGCTGGCCAAAAACTGCTGCAGTCTGGGTTCGGCACTCAATCCGCTATTGGAGAGATTCATGCGCAGATAATCCACCAGAACGGGACGCTTGTCGGCGGTGGTGACATGAAAACGGAGTCCATCCGGTTTGACTGTGGACGGATTATCACGGACTTCGAGTTTGCCATTCGGTGCAATGCTCAGATAGTCCATTTTTATGATGCCACCACCACTCATCAAAATACTGTAGGCCAGCATTTTGACGAATCTGGGTTTGACGGAGTCTTTCCCTTCAAGATCATTCGTCCTGAAGTAGCCATAGCGGGCGAAATAAGCCTGCGTCTGACATTCCTTGGCGATTTGTGCGCCGGAAATATCTTGTGGCAGTGTGTATTCCGGAGTTTGATCAGCGATCAGCGTGAAGTGGTCGGCAGTATTGAACAGGGCAAGTGGCGTAATAATATCTGCGCCGGAAAACACATAGGTCAGTTTTTTTGTGCCAAGTTTGCTCAGTTGTTGGCTCGACCACGCCTGCATGGGTGCCAGAAATTTCGTCTGATAGTCCGTGGCGATTTTCTGAAACGTCGGGCATTCGATTTTTGCTGTGCGTGCCGTGAGCGCTTGGGCTGCTGTCGGCATGGAGGAGGCTGCCGGTGTCGTCGTATCGGCGGCAAATAACTGGGCCGAAGAAAGCAGTACCGACAAACAAACCAGTGCAGGTGAAAACCTGTTCATACAATATCCGTTGTTAATGACATGACCAAGAAGTGATATCGATTACTAGTCCGCTATTTCTCAGGTAACCGACTCTGATATCGGGGTGAGCGCATGTCGGCGATTAAGTAGCAGTGGTATACATCCCGACAGCAGCACCACCAAGCTGATCCATGCACCGGCACCCGTGTAGACGAGGCTAGACCATAACAACCAGGCAGTTGACCCGATGAAAACGAGCGGCAGTAACGGATAAAACGGTACTTTGAACGGGCGGTTTGCATCAGGATCCCGAACTCGTTGCAAGATCAGTGATACGCCGACCAGCAGCACAAAAAACCAGAAAACCGGCGCAGTAAACTCGACCAGGGCTTTGAAACCCTGGCTTGTCATGGCGGCAAACAAAATCAGGCCGCAGGCAACGCCAGCTTGCAAAATGATGCTGTTACGTGGATTGCCCGACGAGTGCCACTTGCCCAGCCATGAAAATACGCGATAGTCATTACCCATCGCGTAGTTGCTGCGTGCACCGAAAATAATGGTCGCATTAATGGAATTCAGGCACGAGAAAATCACGATCATGCCAAATACCATCGCCGAGCCTTTGCCGAAGGCCAGAATAAAAACGTCGTAGGCGGCAGCAGGTGAATTGGCAATACCGTTCAAGCCCAGTGCTTTCAAATAGGCCACATTGGCAAGCAGGTACATGATCGTGACTGCACCCAGGCCCAGTGACAACGCACGCCAGATGCCCCGTTTCTCGTCACGTGCTTCGGCCGATGCATAAGCCACTTCATTCCAGCCACCAAAGGTCAGCAAAACGAAGACCATCGCCAGCCCGTAGTTGGTGTCACCTGTTTTCTGCGTCAGCAAATCCAACGCAGGTGTATCTCGGCCAGCATAAAAACCTGCAACGATGACCGCGAGGATGCCCAGGAATTCCAGCACCGTGAAAGTATTTTGGGTGAAGGT
>JBIIEY010000012.1:0-15706 GCA_044237595.1 Burkholderiaceae bacterium
GCCGCGCAAGAGCGAGCGGTCTGACAGTCGGCGAGGCAATGCCAGTGATGAAGCTGCCCGTCTGAACCGTCTCTCGAGTTTGCATTACCTCGACACCGGTGATGAAAAAGTGGCTGCGATCATTCACAAAGTGAATCTTGTCATGGGCCGGGATATCCCCATTCTGATCACGGGCGAGACGGGCACTGGCAAAGAATTGCTCGCGCAGGCCATACACAATGATTCTCCGCGCGCCGACGGCCCTTTTGTAGCCGTCAACTGTGCGTCGATTCCCGAAAGTCTGATTGAATCAGAATTGTTTGGTTACGAAGACGGTGCGTTTACCGGGGCCCGTAAAAAAGGCAGTACCGGCAAAATACTGCAGGCCAATGGCGGTTCGCTCTTCCTTGATGAAATCGGTGACATGCCACTCGGATTGCAAGCGCGCTTGCTACGTGTTTTGCAGGAGCGACTGGTCATGCCATTGGGCAGTAACAAATCCATTCCTGTGAATGTGGCTCTGATTTGCGCGACTAATCGCAATTTGCGTGACATGATTGCAAAAGCGCAGTTTCGCGAGGACTTGTATTACCGTCTGAATGGCTTGGTCGTTCGTCTGCCGCCTTTGCGCGAGCGCAGCGACCTCGAGGTCGTCATTCACCGACTGCTCGCCGCAGAAGCAAGTGGCGAGCCGCCAACGGTGTCGCCGGAAGTGATGGCTTTGTTCAAGCGTCACAACTGGCCGGGTAACTTCCGCCAGCTGACGAATTTACTGCGCACGGCCATTGTCATGGCGGGTTCAGAGCGTGAAGTAAAAATCGAGCATCTCCCCGAGGATTTTCTCGATGATGCCGGTCATCTTGCCGAGAGCGCCAGTACCATGGCGCAAAGCACGACCATGGCGGCGCTTGGCGGCGGTACTTCCCGGTTGGAAGATGTGGAATTGCTGACGATACAAAAATCGCTGGATGAACATCGCGGGAATGTGTCGGCAGCTGCGCGTGCATTAGGCGTATCTCGCAATACGATTTATCGCAAGCTGCAGAAATAATAGCGGCGTCAGACTGAGACCGGCACGGGTTCTTGCCCGTTGCCGGTTTTTTATTTCAAGGTGATGGATGTAGCTCCAGCACGGCTTCGCGCAGCGCAGCCGCAATCAATGGATCGGCCGGCGTGTGGCCACCGCGAGGCACCCAGTGCAGGCGAGCATGGGGCATGATTTTACCCAGACGTGCCGCATTTTCCGGCGGGCAGACGAGATCATGGCTGCCATGCACGATCACGGTGGGCGTTCCGGCCAGTGCTTGTGCAGCAGCGAGCACATCGGCCTCTTGCATAAAGCACGCATTCAACAGGTAATGCGCTTGCAGACGGTATTTGCCTATGGCGCGAGCCGAGGCTTTTGATGGTGCAGTGGGCAGCGTCAGTTTGCCTGACATTGCTTGCATAATGGCCTCTTCATAAGCACCCCAGCGTGTAGCCGCGTCTTCGGCTTCTTGTTCTGATTCGTGCAGTAATTGTTTGCCGAGTGTAGCGAGCACTTCCTGCTTTTGTTCGTCCTGCCAACCCAGCGTCAATTGTTCCCATGCCTGTGGCACCATCGCACGCAGCGACTGAAAGAACCAGTGTAGTTCGCGCTGACTGGCAAGAAAGCTCCCCCGTAAAACCATTGCCCGTATGCGACGTGCATGTTGAGCAGCATAGAGCAGAGCCAGCGTCGCGCCCCACGAGCCGCCGACCACCATCCATCGTTCAATGTCTAGTCGTTCGCGGATCATCTCGATATCCGCCACCAGTTTTGTACTGTCATTGTTGATGATTTCGCCTTGCGGTTGGGATTGTCCGGCGCCGCGCTGATCAAACAGCACGACGCGCTGTTTTTCAAGGTCAAACCATTCCAGTACCGAAGGCTGGGTACCGCTGCCGGGGCCGCCGTGCAGTACCACCGCGGCGGGCGCGTCGGGTTGGCCATACTGGGCTACAAATAGGGTGTGACCGTCGCCGGTAGGCAGGTTTTGCTGGTCGAAGGGTGTCACAGACATGGATTTTCTCGGGCAGGCTTTGGGCTAGAATGAAGCCAATAAATAACACAAGAGACCAGTTTCGCCCCAACGCAATTTTCTGAAAAACCTTGCGTGATGTGCGTAAAGCGCTGTTTTCAAAGGGGCGAGAGGAGATGACAATGCCTACCTGCTTTTCCGGCCTGATGGTTTCAGCCGGTTTTCTATCCCGCTTTCCTGCGCAGGCAATGAGCGGTCTTTGCATCAATCGCTTCGATTGCGTTAAAAATTACGCATTCTCGGCTACGCACAACACTTAACAGCACCTCCTGAAAATCATGAAAATTCTTGTTTTAGGTTCTGCTGCGGGCGGTGGTTTCCCGCAATGGAATTGCAATTGCACCAACTGCGCTGGCGTTCGCAAAGGCAGCATCAATGCCAAAGCGCGTACGCAATCTTCGATCGCTGTTTCGGCGAATGGTACTGACTGGGTGCTGATCAATGCATCGCCCGACATTCTTTTCCAGCTGCGCTCCAATCCTGCGTTGCAGCCTGCGCGCGCGATACGTGATTCAGGTATTGCTGCGGTGATGGTGATGGATGCGCAAATCGATCACATCACCGGTCTGCTGATGCTGCGCGAAGGTAAAAAGAAACTCAATCTGTATTGCACAGATTCTGTTTGGGATGACCTCAACCACGGACTGCCTTTGGCCAAGGTCTTGTCCCACTATTGCGGCGTCGAGCATCATGAAATCACCGGACTGTCCACCGACAAGACGCGCTTCGCACCGATTGAAGTGCCGGGCATTGCAGGTATTCGCTTTCATCCGCTGCCATTGAAGAGCAAAGCACCGCCGTACTCGCCACATCGTGCCAATCCTCAGCCCGGCGACAACAATGGTTTGCTGATCGAAAATACCGAGACCGGCAAGACACTGTTCTATGCGCCAGGCCTCGGTGAAATCGAGCCGCATGTGCTGGAAGCGATGCAAAAAGCAGATTGTGTGCTCGTTGATGGTACGGTGTGGACGGGTGACGAAATGATCACGCTGGGTCTGACGCAAAAGACAGCAGCTGACATGGGTCATCTGCAGCTGTCAGGCCCCGGCGGCATGATCGAAGTACTCGATAGTGTGGGTCAGCGTCGCAAGGTGCTCATCCACATCAACAATACCAATCCGATTTTGAACGAAGACTCGGCCGAGCACGCAGCCCTTGCGAAGCACGGTATTGAAGTCGCATTTGATGGCATGGAGATCAACGTATGAACGCACCCACCAAGATGACCGAACAGATGCCCTGGAGCCGCGAAGAGTTTGAAGAAAACCTTCGCGCCAGAGGCAAGAGCTATCACATCAATCATCCGTTCAATATTCGGATGAACAACGGCGAACTCACGCCAGATCAGATTCGCGGTTGGGTGATTAACCGTTTTTATTATCAGGTCATGATTCCCGTGAAAGACGCAGCCATCATATCCAACTGTCCCGACCGTGAAACGCGTCGCAAGTGGATAGATCGCATTCATGATCATGATGGCTATGGCGACAAGCCCGGTGGTATCGAAGCCTGGACGCGCTTGGGTGAAGCGACCGGTATCTCCCGCGAAGATTTGTGGTCACTGAAAAAAGTCGAGCCCGGTGTGCGCTTTGCTGTAGATGCCTACGTCAACTTTGCACGCAGCCGCCCGTGGCAAGAGGCGGTTTGTTCCTCACTGACCGAAATGTTTGCACCCAAGATTCACAAAGATCGTCTGGCCAACTGGCCGACGCATTACCCTTGGGTGAAGGAAGAAGGACTTGCATACTTCCGTACTCGCGTCACGCTTGCCGAGCGTGATGTCGAACATGGTCTTGCCGTCACGCTTGAACACTTCACCACGCGTGAGCAGCAGGAGCGCGCGCTGGAAATCCTGCAATTCAAGCTGGATGTATTGTGGGCGATTTCGGATGCCATCGAAAAAGCCTACCCCTGAGAGATCATGATGAGTGAACTGACTGCAAAGCCAAAACTCGCGCGACTGTTCCGCATGCAATGGGAAGAAGCGCAGGGCGCGTATGTATTGTTGTACCCGGAAGGTATGGTGAAACTGAATCAAAGCGCCGGCGAAATTCTCAAGCGCTGCGATGGTGAGCGCGATGTGCAGGCCATCATCACCGACATCGAACAGACCTTCAATGCGACAGGTCTGGAAAAAGATGTGACTGGATTTATTGAAATTGCAACCGAGCGAGGCTGGATTGTCTGAGACCACACCCACCACCAACACAACGCAGGTGCCGCCGCCGCTATGGCTGCTGGCGGAGATCACCTATAAGTGTCCGCTGCATTGCGTGTTTTGCTACAACCCGCTGAATTATGCGGAGAACCGCAAGGAACTGACGACGGATCAATGGAAAGACGTGCTGCGTCAGGCGCGTCAGCTGGGCGCAGCGCAGCTGGGCTTTTCTGGCGGTGAACCACTGGTGCGCGATGATCTCGAAGAGCTCATTGGTGAAGCGCATCAACTGGGGTTTTATACCAACCTCATCACCTCCGGCATTGGCCTGACCGAAGCGCGTATCTCGCGCATGAAAGAGCTGGGGCTTGATCACATCCAACTCTCGTTTCAGGATTCGACCAAGGAGATGAATGATTTCCTCTCCAGCACCAAGACCTTCGATCTGAAGAATCGTGTCGCCAAGCTGATCAAGAAATACGATTACCCGATGGTGCTCAATGTCGTTCTGCATCGCTACAACCTGGATCATATCGGTCGCATCATCGAGATGGCCGTGGAGATGGAGGTTGAATATCTTGAGCTGGCCAATACCCAGTATTACGGCTGGGGCATGGTCAATCGCGATCAGCTCATGCCTACGCGCGAGCAGCTGGTGCGCGCAGAAGCGACAGTTAATGAATATCGCGCGAAACTTGGTAATAAAATCAAGTTGCTGTTTGTCGTGCCGGATTATTTCGAAGAACGTCCCAAGGCCTGCATGAATGGTTGGGGTTCGGTGTTTCTTGCTGTTGCGGCCGATGGTGCGGCGCTACCTTGTCATGCGGCGAAAAGCTTGCCGGGTCTGCAATTCCCCAATGTCACAGAGACAACTTTGAAAGATATCTGGTATAACAGTGATGCATTTAACCGGTATCGCGGTTATGGCTGGATGAAAGAACCCTGCCGTACTTGCCCCGACAAGGAAAAAGATTTCGGTGGTTGCCGTTGTCAGGCCTATGCGCTGACCGGCGATGCTGAAAACGCTGATCCTGTCTGCAGCAAGTCGGCACAGCACGGCGACGTTAAGAAAATCGTATTGCAGGCGCAGGCGCCGCGGACAGAAGAAAAGCCGCTGGTCTACCGTAATGATGCCAACTCCATGCGTTACGCTGCGATACCGATAAAAGAAGAACGAGACAAGGTTTCCTGACATGACTGACGTGGCACGCCGGCTTTTTCCGCTTTTCCGACTTTTCAAGCCTCGTGCCACACTCTCCCCGGTTTCTGCGGCCGACCGACTCTTTCTGCAGTGGTTGTGCTTTATTGGTCTGCTGCTGTTCGCTTCCTTTCTGATGTGGCGCGCCAATATCTGGGGCGTGCTGGTCGCCGCCGATCCTACCGGTATTACGCTGATGATCATCGCTGTGTTTGCAGGCTCTACCCTCTGGGTCGGGATGCGCGCCTGGGAGCTGATGCACGAGCGCCAGTCACTGGATGCATGGAAGCTCGCTTCAGGCGCGTATGCACCTTCGACGCCACCCGACAATGGCGCTACCGCAGTCCATGCGTATTTCTCTGCACTGCTCGATAAAAGCCGCCGCCATGATTACGACAATGCGCAGCTCACCGAAGTGCTGGCCGAACGCCTGCATGGTCCCAGCGAATCTGCGTGGTGGGTGAATGGCATTCAAATCAAGCTCGGCTTGTTGGGCAAAGTGATCGGCTTCTCTATCCTGGCGATTGAAATTTCGCAGATACAAAACTTTGATGCTTCGCAGTCGCAGACCTTGCTCAAGACCTTGACCGGTGGTCTGGGTATTGCGCTACTGACGACAGCCGTAGGTCTGGTAGCGAACATGCTGCTGGGCGTACAGCTGGTCAGGCTCGATCGTTGCGGTGACGGCATACTCGCCGATTCTTTGGAGCTGGCAGAGACACAGCTGGCCACGCTGACCCGTCAGGATCGATAGTGGGCTTGCGCAAGAAGCGTCGCGAAGGGGAGGTCGATCCCTTCTATGACATGCTGTTCAACATTCTGATTGCCTTCGTTTTTTGTTTCATCATCGCGCTGCTGGCGATGAATCCGAAAGCAAAAAAAGAAGGTGATATTCCGGCCAAGGCAGAGTTCATCATCACGATCACCTGGCCCGACATGAATCCGAATGATCTGGACACCTATGTGCAAGATCCGGCGGGCGCAGTGGTGTGGTTCCGTTCACGCGAGGCTGGTCTGATGCATCTCGACCGCGACGATCGTGGTCTGGCAGGCGACTCGATCAAGGTCAATGGCCGCGATGTTGTCAATCCGATCAATCAGGAGGTCGTGACGATTCGCGGCTTCTCTGCAGGCGAGTACACCGTAAATGTGCAGTATTACGAAAGCAAAAACAGCGAGGCCGTTGAAACAACGATTTCGGTGGTGAAGGTCAATCCCCGCGCCGAAATCGTTTATTACGGCACCCTACGGCTCGACCGCAAAGGCGACGAGGCCACCGCAGTGCGGTTCACCGTTGACCCCGACGGCAGCGTCAGAGACATCAATACCTTACCTAAACAGATCGTTCCGCAGACATGACCCATATCTCAATTCTCCTGACCTTCTTGTATCTGACTGTTGCGATACTGCTGCTGGTTCTGTGTCTGGCTACCGCTTGGAAACGCTGGATCAAGCTGGTGATGATTCTTGTGGTGACAGCGAGTTATTTCGTCGCTAACTACACCTTTGAAGATATGCTGGGCTGGCCTACGCCACGTATGCTGCCCGAAAAATTCGTCATCATCTCGGCGGTGATTGAAGAACCGAATCCTTCAAAAGGGGTGGATGGTGCGATTTACTTGTGGATATCGCCGCTGGATACGCAGCGTCCTGGTACCGTACCTCGTGGCTACAAGCTCCCCTATCTGAAAGAAAATCATTCCGAGCTGTCAGAGTCTCAGCGCAGGAGTCGTCAGGGTATACGTCAGGTAGCGGTCATCGAAGGTGGTGGCGGTGGCAGTGGTGGTTCATGGCTGAAGATGAATACTGAAAAGAAAGTGAAACTCAAGATCAGCGATGCGCCTGCGGCACGCATGCCGGAGAAGTGATGATGAAGCGCCTGACCCTGATTCCTGCGGTCCTCGTATTGGCCGGCTGTTCTCAGTCACTGCCGGTGGGCGATTCATTTTTTCCGCTGCCGGTTGGCGCCACCTGGGAATACGATGTTGCCTCTGATATCAATAACATTCTCACGCATGAGACCTATGTTCTCAGTGTTGATCGGGTGGTGGATACGAATGCGGGTGAGGTCATCGTGCGCCGGGTCGATGCGCCCGGCTCGATCGGTGTCGAGTATTGGCTGCGTCAGGAAAAAGACCGCATTATCCGAATCGCGCAACGCATCGATGCAGATGAACAGGCCAAGCTCGACAGCAATCCGCGCGTGGTTCTCAAGCTGCCCGTAACCGTAGGTGCAACCTGGATGGTGCCAACGGATACTTTCATCATCGCTCCCAAATTCGAGATGGGTATGGGCACCACCAAAATGCCCAAAGTGCTGATGACTTACACCGTCGAGGCGATAGATGAAACGGTGGCCGTGCCGGCAGGTACATTCAAATCTTGTGCACGCGTGACAGGCAACGGCAACATGGCCTTGTATGTGGATGCGGTGCAGGGTTTTCGCGACATACCTGTTGTCAATCGCGAGTGGTATTGCAAGGGTGTGGGGCTGGTCAAAGTGGAGCGCACTGAGCTCTTGCAGTCAGCCTACTACTCGTCTGGCAAGATCACGATGGAACTGACATCGTTTACATTCCCCTAGCGCGTGTTGGGCATGCATTGTCCCCTCTAGCCTGATCTCATTCCTGGAAGTCTCTGTTCATGCCTTGTCTTAGGTGCGGGGACGTCTGCGGAACAAATCTGCACACCGCTATCGGTTCGAAACTTTGAAGCATGCCAGTCGAGAGATTGGCGACTGGATTGGTTTCTATAATCACTGACGCCTGCACCAGGCGCTGACAATAAAAACACCCGCTCAGGCATTTGCATTGGTGGCTCGAAGTGACATAGTTCGGCCGGCTCATGACACAGCAGATCCGGAACTCAGACTTTTAAACTGTTACTTAAGGGCGATTTTTCCCTTTCGGAGCAGCCATGTACAACAACCTGTCCTCATTTCCCCTCCAGTCACCGATATCGTCGACGATCAGCACTGACCCGGCGAGAGTGTCCCCGCCACCGATCCACCACCAATTATTTGCTTCGACAAACCCTCCCGTCATGCGCAGCAGGGTCGCTCATCATCACGGTCTGCCTGATCAACCCGATCGTGCCGGTATGCGCGAGCGGCGTGCGCAGTCTGAAATGACCGTAAGCAAACTTCAGCGCAGTCGCGGCGTGGAGCCAGCCACGAATTCGCACGCCGAGGTGCTGGAAGCCTATGGATACCGCCAGCTGGCTCAGTGGGTGATGGACATGCCAGCCAACGTGATGCATGCGGTGCAAGCGATGAATGAGGCCCTCGGTGATGCGGTGTCATTTCACATTGGTCCTCCCGGTGCGCAGGCCGCTCAGTCTCCCCGCAACCCACGATCGGTGGATGACTTCATGAAGAAATTTTCTGCGGATTTCGAGATCAGGCTGAACCCGGCCGCGCACGATTTAGTCGATATGCGAGGTATAGTCATTGTCATCGGCGAACATCACGACGATCCATCGATACAAGCATCGGTAAAAGAAGTGATGTTGGAATTTCGCAGGATTCGCGGGGACAGATTCTTTAAGGAGGGTGGTAGCGAGTCATTTTGCGAGGAGCGCGTGAAGCAATACCAGATGCAACGTGGCGACTGCGAGCCCTTGGAAAAAAATAGCATAGATTCAAAAGAGTTGAAAGTGATCGAAGATGAGTGGTGCCGCTGCTTGCGTGACTGTGTCAGTTATCTGAAAAAACACGTGGCTTCTGCTCAAGAAGATTTGCGCCAAGAAGGTGTGCCAATCTACCTTGATTTCATCCACAAGCATGAAGAAAAGCTGCCTGCATCCAAACTCGCTGCCTACGGCGATCTGCGAAGAAAAGCCCATGAAATCTCATTGCGGTTCAGCGACGCAATTGTTAACACTGAAGCCCGGCGTGATCAGCAGATGGCTGATTGCGTGCGTGACAGACTAAGCGCAACCGGACTGAATTTCATGGTTGTCGGTGCAGCGCATGTGAAGGGAATCGCCAAGCACTTGCAGGATCTACCTGCGATGTTGATGGTACCTCGGGCCCTGATCCGGCTGATGCCGGCTGACAAAGATGAGCTGTGAGATGGACGGATATTTGCGTGCGGGCTGATGTTTTCGCAAATAAAAAAGCCGACGGCATAAGCCGTCGGCCAAGACTGCACGGGATGTACTGCTGAATTCCGTATCCCAATGCAGGCGGGAGTAAAACTTTTTACTTCATGAGCTTGAAGACCCAGACGGAACCACCCTGCTCGAGCGTGTTGACCTTCTTGGCCACTTCGCCGCCCCACAGAGGCACAGCGCCGCCCCAGCCGGATACGACAGCTACGTACTGCTCGCCGCCTTCTTCCCAGCTGATCGGAGGAGCCACAACGCCCGAACCGGTCTGGAACTTCCACAGTTCTTTACCGTTCTTGGCATCGACCGCCTTGATGAAGCCTTCTGGTGTGCCGTAGAACACCAGATTGCCACCGGTTGTCATCACACCGCCCCACAGAGGTGCCGAGTTTTTGTTTTCCCAGACGATCTTGCCAGTCTTCGGATCAATCGCGCGCATTGCGCCGATGTAGTCATCGTGCAGTGGCTTGATGGTGAAGCCAGCGCCCAGATAAGCAGCACCCTTCTTGTAAGTTACAGGTTCATTCCAGATTTCCATGCCCCACTCATTGGCCGGAACATAGAACAGGCCAGTCTTTGGGCTGTAAGCCATAGGCTGCTGGTTCTTGCCACCGAGGAAGGAAGGTGCGGAGAAAACCACATTACCCTTCTTGCCATCCGGACCTTTGGTAGGGTCCCCAGGACGGTTTGCAGGATCGTAGTTCGGACGTCCGGTTTTCAGATCGATGCCGGTTGCCCAAGTGATCTTCGATACGAACGGGAAAGCACCATTGAGCTTGCCGTTTTTGGCATCGATCACGTAGAAGAAGCCGTTACGGTCAGCCGAAGCACCCATGCGCTTGCCGTCCATGTCGAACGTGATGAATTCGTTCACGCCGTCATAATCCCAGCCGTCGTTCGGGGTCTTCTGATAGTGCCAGGAGATCTTGCCGGTCGCGACATCGATAGCAACGGTTGAGGTCGAGAACAGGTTATCGCCAGGGCGCAGGTGGCTGTTCCATGGTGCTGGGTTGCCGGTACCGAAATACGCCAGACCAGTTGACGCGTCATAGGTGCCGCCGAGCCAGGTCGTCGCGCCGCCCGATTTCCACAGGTCGCCAGGCCAGGTTTTGTTGGTCGTGCCGGAGATACCGTTTTCGATGGCTTTGCCGCCTTCGTATTTGTAGCCCATGTGGCCTTCGACGACAGGACGTGTCCAGACCATCTTGCCGGTCTTGGGATCGCGCGCTTCAACGCGGCCGATTACGCCAAACTCGCCACCGGAAACGCCGGTCAGCAGCAGACCTTTGGCAATCAGCGGAGCGGCAGAGGCTGAGTAGCCTGCAGCGTAGTCATCGATTTTCTCTTTCCAGACAACGTCACCTGTGTTCTGGTCCAGAGCAACCAGCTGAGCATCCAGCGTTGCGAAGATAACCAGATTGTCGAACAGCGCAGCGCCACGGTTGATCACGTCGCAGCAAGGCATGATGCCTTCAGGCAGACGGTGCTCATACTTCCAGAGCTTCTTGCCGCTCTTCGCATCAAGTGCGTAAATACGCGAGTAGGAGCCGGTCACGAACATTTTGCCATTGTGAATCAGCGGTTGCGATTCCTGACCGCGCTGCTTCTCGCCACCAAACGAGAACGACCATGCGGGTACCAGTTTTGAGATATTGCCCGCATTGATTTTATCTAGCGGTGTGTAGCGCTGACCTTGCTGACCCATACCCCAGGACAGGACGTCACCGACGCTTTGGGCGTCTTTTTCGATCATTGCGTCCGTCACGCCCGCGGCAAATGCCGACGAACCTGTGATCAGCGCCATGCCGACCAGAGACGCCAGTAGTTTTCTTTTCATTAACTTCTCCCCCTTGGTTATGCCAATTTGGCTATTCGGTTGCAAGCGTTGTGCGTGGCATGCAGCCACAGACGTGAAGCAACAGCTTTACCAAGGCAAAGGCCATGCCATGAAAATTTCTCACGCAAGTGACCCAGAAGCGACAAAAACGCTCAAGTTCAGCGCTCTGTTCTGGTACAGAAATGCGGGAGTGTCACAAAATTCAACAGACGCAGGTTGTGACACCGGGGCACTCGCCAGTTGGAGTCAGCCAAGCTGGGGTGGCATGAATCCTTCATGTGGGGAAGTTCGCTTCACATATACTGACTTCATCAAGCCGACTCAATGAACCTTACCGCAGAATTAATGATCCGTTTTCTGGCGGCGGCCGTGCGCTTTTCTGGCCTGCCAGCGGTCGATCCGGCGGACCTGCCTGCGATCGAACAAGTCAGCGCGCAAGTGCTCGCGCAAAAGGTGTGTCCGGATGCGCCCGGCACTTGTAACAGTGTGGCAGCCTTGTTTGATACCGAGAGTTACCGAATTTATTTGCGCGACACACTGAATCCGACCGACCCAATGGACAATTCATTCATCGTTCATGAATTGGTACATGTGCTGCAGTTCAAAAAATTTGGTCACGATTATTTCACCAGTTGCCGAAAGGTTCTCGATAGCGAGCAGCAGGCTTATTACGTGCAGAACAATTATCTGGGTGAAGAAGGAATCGACTGGCGCGAGGGGTTTTTGCTGAGATTTATGAAATGTCCGCCGGAAGAGGTGCTGAAAGACGAGCTGGGACGGGATGTTGACTGACGACAGTGGCTCAGGAAGTGTTGATTAAACACCGAATACCGAATTAACTTTACTCAGAAAATAAAAAAGCCCCGCGAGGACTCACGGGGCTGAGCACATAGGCGTTGGGATGTCGGGACCTCAGCCTCGGCCAGACTTCACTAGCCCCCGCTGCGGATCATAGCCGGCAGCCGCGACCATATAAAACACCAACGACGAGATCACCACCACCGCCAGCGACAGCGGTGCTATTTGTCCGTATAGCGCGTAGCGCAGCGCTTCCACCGCATGCGTAAACGGATTGAGGGAAGAGACCAGATAAATCCACTCGGCGCCGGCATTTTGCATGCGCTGAATCGGATACAGGGCAGAGGACAAAAAGAACATTGGGAAGATCACGAAATTCATCGTGCCCGCAAAATTTTCCAGCTGCTTGATATACACCGACAGCATCAAACCAAATGCCGAAAGCATCAACGCGCCCAGTATCAGCGCGGGCAGGGCGCTCAGTACCTGCCAGGGCGAGAGGCCTATGCTCCAGATCACCACAATGATCATGTAGGCCAGTGCCTGCAACACCGACAGAAAAGCACCACCGGCCAGTTTGCACGCCAGCAGATAGCTGCGCGGCAGCGGTGCGGTGAGCAAAAGACGCATGACGCCCATCTCGCGGTCATAGACCATCGCCAGCGAGGATTGCATGCCATTGAACAGACATACCATCAGCGCCAGACCCGGCACCATGTACAGACGATAGTCGAGGTCGGGATTGAAAGGCATCACATTGCCAAGATCCGGCATTTGCCGGAAGCCCGCGGCAAAGACCACCATCCACAGCAGCGGCCGCACCAATGATGAAGCCAGCCGCCCCGGTTGACGCAAAAATTTGTGAACTTCGCGGCCCGTGATCGCAGCCAGAGCCAGACGTGCGTGCAAAAGTTTCATGGCTTGCCCTCCGCGCGGGTGAGGTCGAGGAAAGCATCGGTCAGGTTGGTGTGCCGGCTTTGTTTGATCAGTTCTTTCGGTGTGCCATCGAAGCGCACTTTGCCTGCGGCCATCACGACAATCCGGTCAGCTGCTTCGGCTTCATCAACCAGATGCGTCGCCCACAGCACGCCCATGCCACGCTCGCGACACAAGGCTTTCACATCGCTCAATATCGAAGCCCGCGAGGCAGGATCAATGCCCACGGTCGCTTCATCCATCAGCAGCAACTGCGGCTCGGACAAGAGCGCACGTGCCAGCTCTACCTTGCGACGCATGCCGCCTGAAAGCTGCCGGCAAGTTTCGCTGGCCCGCTCCGTGAGACCGAAACGTTCCAGCCAGTGGGCGATACGTGTTTTTGCCTCGGCGCGTGCGATACCATGTAGATCGGTCTGAAAACGCATATTCGCTTCCACCGACAGATCCAGATCCAGTGCCGGTTGCTGAAAGACGATGGCCAGCTTGGCCAGTGCGCGAATGGGTGATTGGCCGATATCGTCGCCGGTCACCATCGCTGTTCCCTCGTCTGGCACAAATAAGCCCGAGAGCATCTGAAACAAGGTGGATTTGCCCGCACCGTTGGGGCCCAGCAGTGCGACAAACTCACCGGCTGCAACGCCAAAGTTCACGCTGTCGACCGCACGTCGCGCGCCAAAGCTTTTGGTGAGTCCGGTAATGACCAGCGGATCGGGAAAGAGAGAGGACACACCATCTCCGGTTGTTGTTTTTAGACGCCGGATTGTAGCGGCTTTGGATCAATGCTGTGCGCTCCGCGGTGCGCGCAATGATTCGCGTGCCAGTGTTGTTTCGCAGACGTGCAGCAGGCAAGACGAATTAGGTCTGACAGACTTGCCATTGCTCTAACTAGGCAGGCGCTTACTCAGCGTCGGCAAGTTGCACTGACTGCAGCGCTTGCCATGGGCGGCGCTCGCGCCAGCCCAATACCCAAGGCGGCGGCATGACCAGCGCAAATGCGCCCATATCGGTGACCAGTTCACCCAACGCCGAGCCTTGCACGGTGACGCCGCGCGTCAGCGCAGTAAACCGAGCCTCGATTTCCTTGCGTACGAGTGGCGTCAGCAAGGCCTCATTGTGTCGCCACACACTGCCACCAATGAAGATCGCTTCCGTATCAAGAATCGTCGTTAAGTTATACAGCGCGCGGCCGAACCAGCGCGCTGCCTCCTGCACTGCCTGCATTGCAGCGGCATCACTGCCCTCGGCATCGCGGAAAATTTCCTCAAGCGGTTTGCCGAGATGCTTGCCGAAATTGCGGCCACCCACCATGCCTTCGAGATCCCCGCGATTGCCGCAGCCGCACAGCGCCTCTGAGGTGTCCGACATCAACATATGACCAGCATGACCGGCGTTGCCAGCCTTGCCACTCAGGATGTGGCCATCGACGCACAAGCCAAATCCAATGCCGGTGCTCCAGGTGACGTAGATGGCATTGACAGGTGCGTTGCCGAACGAGCGCTCGGCATGCAGTGCCGCGACACAATCATTCGCGATGCACACCGATGAAAAACGCTCGCGCAGCACCGATTCCAGCGGGAGGAATGTCCAGTCATTCGGGAGATCTTCACCGTTGGGCAGACCACCGCACAGATTGGGGGGAATGATACCGGTTGCGCCGTCGCGGACTTCAAATGGCCCACAGCTGCTTACGCCAACAGACTGCACCACGGCAGGATCCATTTGCAACTGCTGACAGCACTTGTCGATCAGGCGCAAGCCCTGACGAGCGATCGTGTCTGGCGTGCCGGAGGTGAGCGTTGACTGTACGACGCGCAGCAGTGGACCGCTTGCGGTAGCGATGCAAGCCGCCATCTTGGTGCCACCAATGTCGAGTGCGGCAACTACAGCAGGAAGTGTATCTGACGTCATAGGCATTAGGTGTTAGGTATTGATTGGCGTGTCGGCTACAAGGGAACTAAAGCTGAAAATTATCTACCCATTTGGGCTTGATTTTACGGATTAGTTATCATGAAACGCACTTTAGAAAACGCCATCGGATCAGGGCCGTCTGCTTTTCAACCTGTTCCACAAAAACCTCGAGTCGATATATCGCCATATCCCTCAACGCTTCCACCTGGGCTTGGGATTGGCCAACCCGTGATGAAGTCCATTGCGCCAAGAATTCCCGTCCACATCATTTGGCCGAATTTTTCCAACAGCAGTTCAGCAGTATCGACGTCGTCACAGGAGGCGATCGCAAATTTTGATCAGGAACGCACTACTGCCAAAGCTAATGAATTGCGTTCAGCAATTCAGACGGGTAACAGCGATGTGATCTTGGACATCTTGTGTGGTCAGGACGCCAGCGAGATTGCGCTGGCGACGGATGATCAAGGCAAAAATGCCTTGTTTTACGCCATTGAAAAAAATGACATTCTGACGATGGACTATTTACTTTCACTGACGAGTAGCAGCAAGTTAGTTATGCAGCAATCCAAGGCCGGTATGTTCCCTTTGTGCTTTGCTGCGGGGATGGGGGCAGTCGTTGCAGTGATTCGGATCTTGGAGATCAATGTAGAGAACAATCACGTTTACCCTGACAGGATTCCTTTCAATCCGTTGGTGAACGCTGCGGCAAAGGGTCATGAGGC
>JBIIEY010000013.1:0-15660 GCA_044237595.1 Burkholderiaceae bacterium
TCGCGTGGTGGATTTTTCTCATGCAATAGGCGTGACGGTTGAGGCCGAACTCGGCGTGCTGGGTTCGCTGGAAACCATGAAAGGTGACAAGGAAGATGGTCATGGCGCTGAAGGCACGATGACACGCGAACAATTGCTCACTGACGCAGGTCAGGCGGCTGATTTTGTACGTCAGACCCAGTGCGATGCGCTGGCGATTGCGATTGGTACCAGTCACGGCGCCTACAAGTTTTCGCGCAAACCGACAGGCGATATTCTGGCGATTGATCGCATCAAGGAAATTCACGCGCGCATTCCGAATACCCATCTGGTCATGCATGGCTCATCGAGCGTGCCGCAGGAGTTGCTGGCCGAGATACGTGAGTTTGGTGGCGATATGAAAGAAACTTACGGCGTACCTGTGGAAGAAATTCAGGAAGGCATACGTCATGGCGTTCGCAAGATTAATATCGATACCGACATTCGTCTGGCCATGACTGCGGCGGTACGTCGCTACCTGTTTGAGAATCCATCGAAATTCGATCCGCGCGATTATCTGAAGCCCGCACGTGAAGCTGCGATGAAGATCGTGAAGGCGCGTTATCTGTCGTTTGGTTGTGAAGGTCAGGCAGGGAAGATCAAGACATTGTCGCTGGAGAAAATGGCAGAGAAGTACAAGAAGGGCGAGTTGTCGCAGGTGGTTAACTGATTGTTCTTGGGGCTTGTTACGCAAGACACTGGATCCCGGCCTGCGCCGGGATGACGTTTTTAACACCGTGGACCTGAACATCGTCATCCTGGCGAAAGTCGGTATCCAGCGTCGTTGGTTTTATAACAGCATTTTCATACCCAGTGACCCGCGTGAGCACCGCAATCCAGTATCCCGAAAGCACCATCCAAAAATAAACCATGAACAGTCTCTACCAATCCACCATCACCTCACTACCACTCCTGGGTCGCGGCAAAGTTCGCGACAACTACGCTGTCGGCGATGACAAAATCTTGATCGTCACTTCCGACCGTTTGTCCGCATTTGATGTCGTGATGAATGAGCCGATCCCAGCAAAAGGCCGGGTGCTCAATCAAATGTCGGATTTCTGGTTCGACAAGCTCGCACATGTCGTGCCCAATCATCTGACGGGCATTGCGCCGGAATCGGTAGTGTCTGCCGACGAAGCAGAGCAAGTACGTGGACGCGCCGTCGTGGCCAAGCGCCTGAAACCTATTTTGGTCGAGGCCGTTGTGCGCGGCTATCTCATCGGATCGGGTTGGAAAGATTATCAGGCGACCGGCGCCGTGTGCGGCATCCCGCTCCCAGCCGGTTTGCAGATGGCAGCCAAACTGCCTGAGCCCCTGTTTACACCTGCAGCCAAAGCAGATATGGGCGAGCATGACGAAAACATCAGCTTTGGCGAGATGGAAAAGCGCATTGGACCCGTGCTGGCCGCGCACATGCGCGAGATCAGCATACAGCTGTACCAAACTGCCGCTGATTATGCGGCGACGCGCGGCATCATCATCGCCGACACCAAATTCGAATTTGGTCTGGATGAAAATGGCGTGCTGCATCTGATGGATGAAGTATTGACTGCAGATTCATCACGCTTCTGGCCGGCTGATTCATATGCGCCGGGAGGATCGCCGCCTTCATTTGACAAGCAATTCGTGCGTGACTATCTCGAGACGCTGAAAGATTGGAACAAGACAGCACCTGCGCCTGCCCTGCCTGCGGACGTTATCGAAAAAACCGGTGCGAAATATCGTGAGGCACTTTACCGCCTCACCGGTCATCATCTGAAGGATTGATATGAGTACAGCAAACAAGCCGCTGGTAGGTGTGGTGATGGGTTCCTCGTCCGACTGGGACGTGATGCAGCACGCGGTCGCCATACTGAAGGAATTCGGTATCGCGCATGAGGCGCAAGTACTGTCCGCGCATCGCATGCCTGACCAGATGTTCGAATATGCAAAGGCAGCACGCGAGCGTGGACTGCGCGCCATCATCGCCGGTGCCGGTGGTGCTGCGCATCTGCCCGGCATGATCGCTTCGCAAACCATCGTTCCCGTACTTGGTGTGCCGGTGCCTTCCAAATATCTCCGCGGTGAAGATTCGCTGCTGTCCATCGTGCAAATGCCCAAAGGTATACCGGTGGCGACGTTTGCGATTGGCGAAGCGGGCGCGGCGAATGCGGCTCTGGCGGCGGTTGCGATGCTGGCAGCCGATGATGCCTCGCTTGCAGAAAAACTGCTGCATTTCCGCGCGCAGCAAACCGCGGCTGCTATGGCTATGAAACTGCCTGAATGAACAAAGTTACTCTGTCTTCGATCTCCTTCAAACCGCAAGCCTCACCCGCCACTTGGCTGGGTGTGATGGGCGGTGGTCAGCTTGGCCGCATGTTTGCGCATGCGGCACAGGCGATGGGTTACAAAGTCGCCGTGCTGGAGCCTGCGAGCGATTGTCCGGCGGGTCATGCAGCCGACCATTTACTGTGCGCCAGTTATACCGATGCCGCAGCGCTTGCCGAGTTGGGCGAGCAATGTGTCGCGGTGACGACGGAATTTGAAAACGTCCCTGCGCAAAGTCTTGCCGCATTGGCGGGGCACAGCTTCGTCGCACCGAGTGCCGATTGTGTGTCGGTGGCTCAGGACAGGCTCGCTGAAAAAAAATTCTTTACTGACTGCGCACAGAAGTCCGGCGTAATGCCCGCGCCGCATCATGCAATCACCTCTCTGGCTGATATCGACGGTATTGATGAATCGCTCTTCCCCGGTATATTGAAAACAGCGCGTTTGGGTTATGACGGCAAGGGGCAGGTCAGAGTTACTTCACCCAGCGAAGCAAAAGCGGCATTCGAGAATCTGCATGGTGTGGTCTGCGTGTTGGAGAAAATGCTGCCTCTGGCATATGAAGTTTCAGTACTTGCTGCGCGCGGTGCTGATGGCGAGGCGGTGGTGTATCCGATTGCAGAAAACGTCCATCGCGATGGCATTTTATTCACCACCACCGTGCCGGGTCCGAATGTCACGACTGATTGCGCCGCTCGCGCACAGGCAGCGGCACTGGAAATCATCAGGCGGTTGAATTATGTGGGTGTACTCTGCATCGAATTTTTTGTATTGAAAGATGGCACGCTGGTGGTCAATGAAATGGCGCCCCGGCCACACAACAGTGCTCATTACACTATCGATGCCTGCATCACCAGTCAGTTTGCGCAGCAGGTACGTGCGATGGCGCGACTGCCCTTGGGTGATCCGCGTCAGCACTCGCCGGTGGTGATGCTCAATATCTTGGGAGATCTATGGTTTTCCAATGGCAGCAGCACTGCAATCGAACCTGCATGGGATCAGTTACTAGCCCTTCCCGGCGCTAACTTGCATTTGTATGGCAAAGATGATCCACGCCCCGGACGCAAGATGGGTCATGTGAGTTTTGTTGCGCCCACACTCGCGCAAGCGCAAGCGAGTTTGCAAGCCGCCTGCAAGCTGCTTGGTTTGCCGATCTGATTCGTCCTTCATGAATCCTGATCTGCATCCTGATTCAGAACGCATACTTGCCGCCGCAGCTTTGCTGGAAGAGGGTAAGCTCGTCGCATTTCCGACCGAAACGGTATACGGACTCGGTGCCGATGCAGAAAATCCCGATGCAGTGCGCGCAATTTTTGCAGCGAAAGGTCGACCAGCCGATCATCCACTGATTGTGCATGTCGCGCGCAACGCCGATCTGCAGCGCTGGGCGCGCGCAGTGCCTTTGCAAGCACAGCAACTGATCGATGCTTTCTGGCCGGGTCCGCTGACGCTGATTCTGCCGCGCGCCCCAAACGTACCTGCAGTGGTGGCAGGTGGACAAGATTCAATAGGTTTGCGTTGTCCATCACATCCGGTAGCGCAGGCACTGCTCGCTGCTTTCAAACATGGACAGGGTGGTATCGCAGGTCCCTCAGCCAATCGTTTCGGTCATGTGAGCCCCACCACGGCGCAGCATGTGATCGATGAGTTTGGTGCACCCGGTATGAGTAGTGACAGTCCGCTGGCTTGTGTGCTTGATGGCGGGCAGAGCGAGGTCGGTATTGAATCCACCATCATCGATCTTTCCCGGCTGAATACGCACGGTGCGGTGCTACTGCGACCCGGTCGGATCAGCGCCGCGCAGATCGCTGACATATTGGGTGATATGCCTGCGATGCCAGATCGCGCCGCGCCGCGCGTATCCGGCAGTCTGGATGCACACTATGCGCCAAACACACCGCTCGCGCTGGTTGCAACGGAGCAGATGTCGGAACTGATGCAGAATCTGTCCGCTCGGGGGCGACGTTTTGCGCTGATGTATTACACGCAAAGCGTCGCGAATTCACAGGCTGCAGTACGTTTGCCGCTGAACGCTGATCCGCAAGCTTATGCGCATGCGCTGTACGCCACGCTGCGTATGCTGGATATGAAATCTTGCGAACTTATTTTGGTCGAGCAGCCGCCGCAAGATGAGCGCTGGCAGGGCGTCAATGATCGTTTGCATCGTGCGGCGTTTGATTCAGCGGGGGTGCTGGAGCGGTTGCTTTAGGTGTGGTTGCAAATTCAGATAATTTTTAGAGGTTTGCAACGAAAGACGCTGGATCCCGGCTTTCGCCGGGATGACGGTAGTTTTGGAGGCGACCGTAAAATTTCCACCGTCATCACCTGCATGTGATGACCGCTGCGTGGGCGGATCGCATGCGATCCGAATTCCCCACTCGCTCCCAGCGAAAGCTGGGATCCAGCGTCTTTAATTGTTAGCTCGATGGCTTTGAAAACAATAGAGACGAAGCTACTCAGATCTGTCGTTATCAATCGATCTCAGCCACCCGCGAAAAGCGACTCCCATGAAACACCAGACTCGGCTTAGTTTCATACGCACAGCGCTCGACTTCACCCACCAAAATAAAGTGATCACCTTCCGCATGTCGGCTTCGGTTATGACATTCGAACCAGGCAGCAACGCCATGCAGTATTGGCAGACCGGTTGAGGACAGATCGAATCCCACACCCTCAAAACGATCTTCGACCCGGCTGGCAAATCGTTCAGCCAGATGGGACTGATCGCTCGCCAGTACATTGATCACATAATGCGAGTTGGCCTGAAATAGCCGCACACCTCGCGACTGTGCCGACAAACTCCACAGCACCAGTGGCGGGCTCAGCGATACCGAATTAAAGGAGCTGGCAGTCATGCCGAAGAAGCCGCCGTTGTCATCGCGCGTGGTGATCACGGTCACGCCAGTTGCAAATTGCGAGAGCGCGCTGCGGAAATGGCGTTCGTCGAATTCGGGTAGGGCGGCAGTCGCGGCTTGGTTTGCCATAGCAGATTGGGTCATGAGGGCTGATTGTATTGGGATGGCAGATTATGCCTAAAAAGTGGAAAACGAGTTTTCTGTAGAGAAAATCTCCGGGTTTTTACTTACAATGCGCTTTCCAGCCGACAATTCCACCAAGATGCTCGCTTTACTTCAGCACCAGGCACAGGCGCACTCCGATGCCGTTGCCTATGTCTTGCCCGATCGCGTGATCACCTACCGGCGGTTCTGGTCGCGCATTGAGCGTGCCTGCGCTCGGCTGCAGGGCGAGTGGGGTGTGCGGCAGGGCGATGTCGTGGCGTATGTGGGCCATGGCCACCCCGATGCGCTGGTGCTGTATTTCGCACTCCAGCGTCTGGGTGCTTCGCTTCTACCACTCGAGGCACTCGCGTCCGAATTCGTGCAAACGGCATTGATCAGCCAGCCGGTGTCATTGATTCTGCATGATGACGGCATGACCTTCGATACAGCAAAAGCCCAGCCATTGCAGCTTTTGTTGCAGGACTGGTGTCATTATGAGCCGCTCTGTGCGGAGGAAGTTTCATCCAACGGGCGGCTTCTGCTGAGAGCCGATAACGGTGAGCTGCAGCCGCTGACTATAGATCATTTGCTGAGCGCCATGGCACCTCAAGCCAGAGCCTTGTTCGTGGGCGATAAGATTTTTTCGCTGGATATACTGACTAGCGTTATTTTCCCTGCCTTGCACGCAGCGCGAGAACTGATATTTACTGCTACCGATACAGCAGGTATGCGGTAGCGTACTGGCTCATGAACTGGAGAATCGAATGACGATGGAGATGGCAACGGTAGGCGGTGGCTGCTTTTGGTGTACTGAGGCTGTGTATCAGCAGCTCATTGGGGTGGACAAGGTGGAGTCGGGTTACAGCGGTGGCCGTATTCTCAGTCCAACCTACGAACAAATCTGCGAAGGCAATACCGGTCATGCGGAGGTGATACGCATACACTTCGATAACACGATCGTCAGTTACCGAGACATCCTCGAGATTTTTTTCACTATCCATGACCCGACCACGCTCAATCGTCAGGGCAATGATGTGGGTACGCAGTACCGTTCGGTGATTTACACACATTCGGCAGAGCAGATGGCTATCGCTAGAGAAGTCATCGCTGCAATGGCGCAAGTATGGGATGCTCCAATTGTCACCGAACTACAGGAAGCGCCCATCTTCTATCCGGCTGAGGACTATCATCAAAATTATTTTCTCAGTAATCCCATGCAGTCCTATTGCGCCTATGTGGTCGCACCGAAAGTCTCGAAATTCAGACAAGTGTTTGCATCTCGGGCGAAGAAAGGCTGAATCAGGCAGTCGGATATAGGTACGGCTTCGACCATTCGATACCGATCGCTTTCCGGCCTGATAAGCTACAAACTACCTGATACAAGCTGATTCAAGTAGCAACGATTTCCCCTTATCAACGGTAGCAAGGCTGATAACAAGAGGCGCTAAGGTTTGTTCGGCTTCGGTTCTGTGTTGGCTTGATCGCAGGGTGCAATGAGCGCATAATGCGTCGCGATTGCGATGCAATGGGGTGTCTATGAAATCTTCCACTTTTCCCTCCGTCAGGGTTGATCCGGAGTTGCGACAGGCCGCTGAAAGAGTTTTGCGTGACGGTGAGACTTTGTCGGGCTTTGTCGAACAGTCGATACGGCAGCAAGTACAACGCCGCAATCTTCAGCAGGAGTTTATTGAGCGCGGATTACAGTCCGGTGCATCTGCCAGAAATTCTGGCGAGTACTACACCGCTGAGCAAGTGCTGGCTGAGCTTGATGATGTGCTGAACTCAGCTACCCAAAAGCAAGGTAAATGAGTTTTTAAATCCGGTTTACCAGAGAAGCGAAAGAAGATCTGATACGACTTTTTCATTTTCTAGCGGAGCGTGATTTAGCGGCGGCGAGACGAGCCAGAAGGGCTATCGTTAGAGGGATCGATTTCCTGACTGAATTTCCTTGGTCGTGCCGCAAGGCCATTGCTGACAATCCCTTTGTGAGGGAACTGGTCATCCCTTTTGGTGGCGCAGGCTATGTGGCTTTGTTTGAAATTGACGACAAAGGCAGCGTCACAATACTCGCGGTTCGACATCAGCGAGAAGATGATTTTTATTGATCGCCAGATGCGAATTTCAGAATCCCGATTATGACGACCAAGTGATTCTAGGCTGACTCCACGGCTTGTCGCTACAGTTTGATTTATGGCTGCAACCGCTGAAGGGTCCAGTGTCCATCTTCGCCACGCGTATAAACCACACGATCATGCAGACGCGAGCGTCGGCCTTGCCAGAACTCCATCCATTCGGGCGTCAATCGATAGCCTCCCCAGTGTGCGGGACGCGGTGGGTTATCGCCAAACTTTGCGCCAGCTTCATCGAATTTTTTTTCCAGTGATTCACGGCTGTCGATCGGTTTGCTTTGCATTGATGCGATCGCACCTAGTTGGCTCTTGATGGGTCGAATTTTAAAATAGGCATCGCTCTCGGCTGGATCAACGCGTTCTACATGGCCTTCGATGCGGATCTGACGCTCCAGCTCGACCCAGTGAAATGTGATTGCTGCATGAGGATTCTGCAGGAGATCTTCCCCTTTGCGGCTTTGATAATTGGTGTACCAGGTAAAGCCGCGCGCATCAAAATCCTTCAGCAGGACGATGCGCAGTGACGGCTTGCCATTACTGCCGACAGTAGCCAGACTCATTGCATTCGGTTCGGGTAATTCCGCCGACAAGGTTTCTTGAAACCAGTGACCAAACTGCGTGATGGGATCAGAATCGACCTCGTGTTCTGATAGGGTGGCTTGGCTATAGTCGCGGCGAAGATCAGCGATGGACATGGTATTGAGCGTGTAGGTTGATGAAGAAAAAATTAATCTATGAAACCGAACTAAAGCGTTTGAATGCCTTTCGGGCTGCCAGCGGTATGCCGCACGCAATGATCACAGCCAGCCCCCAGAATACGGCAAATTGTCCCAACGCTGTGCCGGCCGCTCCAAACGCGATGGGCAGCATGACGGCGCTGGCATTGCCAATGGTGGCGCGTATGCCAATCGCTTCCGCGCCCCGACCCGGGGGTGCATTGTGATGAAGCAGGGCCAGTACATTGGGCTGACCGGTTCCCAGCGCAAGACCCAGACCTGCGGCGACAAGGGCCATCGTGAGGGGTAGCTGCATGAATGGAAACAAGAAATAACATACCGTCGCGGCCGTCAGTGTTCCAGTCAGAATTTGCCATTCCTTGAAATGCTGGACGATAAGCGGCATGGCCAAGCGCACGACAAAAGTCGCCGCTGAGAATGTGGCCAGAATCATGCCGATGGTCGAGGCGGAAAAGCCCAGCTGGGAACCGCGAATCGGCGTGACAAAAGTAAACAGATCCCAGGCGGCGGCCAGCAGAATGCCGACGATATAGATGCGTCGCATTTCAGGATCGAGCAGCATTTGAAAAGCACTGCCTTTGCGTGGATTCGCAGCGCCATTGTGCAGCGGCAGATCGCGCAGGGCGCCGCTTGCAGCAAAGATGAACGCGGTCAGCGCAAATGCGCCGCAGATCAGATAGGCGACCGAGTAGTGTGCGTGATCAATCGCAAAACCGGCAATCAGCGGACCCGTAAATGCCGAGACGGAAAATCCCAATGACAGGCGGCTAAAGTTGGCTGCCCGTTCGTCCGGCGTCGATAGCGTACCCACCGCGTGCTGGGTACCGATGAAGATCGCCATAAAACCGGTACCGATCAATACGACGGCGAGATACAAGATGCCCAGACCCGGCACCGTCGCCGCCAGCGTTACACCGACCGATGCAAGCGCACAGCCTGCCATCAGCGGTCGGCGCACGCCGATACGATCAATCACACGCCCCATGGGCACGGCAAGGAACATCGGAACGAAGGCAAACAGGGCAATCAATGTCCCAACGGTGAATTCGGAAGCATGCAACGACAGGGCATACAGTGCTGTGGTCACGCGCGCAGCGGCCAGTGCCACGTGGGCGGTGACGGCGACGCCAATCAGCATGAGCAGGGGAGAAGGACGACGCACAAATTCACAGAGTTGATTGAAGGGGCTCTAGTTTAAGTGAGTGCCGGGCCTGCTGTCCGTTAAAATGCGGACATGGCCAGTATTCTTCCTCTTTCTGCTGCAAATACCGACGATATTGATTTCGAGCGGCGCTTTGGCGGCATTGCGCGTTTGTACGGCGATGCTGCGCTAGCCGCATTCCGTAATGCGCATGTTTGCGTAATCGGTGTGGGCGGCGTGGGCTCATGGGCGGTTGAGGCGCTTGCGCGCAGTGCAGTCGGGCGGATTACACTGATTGATCTGGATCATCTCGCAGAATCGAATGTTAATCGGCAGATTCACGCCCTCACCGACACGCTTGGTAAAGCCAAGGTCGGTGCGCTTGCCGAGCGTATCGCACAGATCAATCCCTTCTGCCGTGTGACCGAGATCGAAGATTTTGTCACTGAGGACAATCTCGCCGGTCTGATCGAGCCGGGTCGTTTTGATTATGTGATTGATGCCATCGACAATGCACGTGCAAAAACGGCATTGGTGGTGCATTGCCGAGCGCATCAGATACCGCTGGTCATGATAGGCAGTGCAGGCGGGCAGATTGATCCCACGCGTATTGCGATTATTGATTTGTCCCGCACCGAACAAGAGCCCTTGCTCGCGCGCGTGCGCAAGCGTTTGCGTGCACATCATGGCTTCCCGCGCGGCACAAAAAATAAATTCGGTATTGATGCCGTGTATTCCACCGAGCCACTGCGGCACCCGGAGTTGTGCGCGACGGATGAGGATGCTCCCGGCATTACCGGGCTCAATTGCGCAGGCTATGGCTCGGCAGTGGTCGTGACTGCGAGCTTTGGTTTTGTTGCGGCAGGGTTTGTGTTGCGCAAGCTGGCTGAGAAGGTTGGCTGATATTTATCCTGTGAGTCGTTCTCTTAGCGACACATAGGACACACCGCCCGGTGTGGATGCCGAGGCAATCAATGCCATACGCCTGACTTGCCAAAAAATAGATGGCGCATCTACAACGGCGGGCGCTGTTGCATCACGCGCCAGCGTGATGTGAGGGCTGAATCCCGCTTCGGCCTTCAGTGGCACCTTGAATTGCACCAGTTTTTCCATCAAGGTGCGCTGTAAATCCAGCAGTGCTTGCGGCGTGCTTGATGGTCCTGCCCAAGCGACTTGTGGTTTTTTGAAATAGCCAAAACGATCGATTTCCAAAGTCATGGAGTTGAACGGTAATTCATCCATGACCTGATGCAGTATTGGGAGTAAATCGCGCGATTGCTGACCCAGAAATGCCAGGGTCATATGCAAATTTTCAGGCATAACTTTTCTGCCACTCACCTGCGACTGCAAGGCAAGCAGCTGGGTGCGAATATCATCATCTGGCCATAAGGCATAAAACAATCTCAGCGAGTCGGTAGTAGATTTCATCTCGACTCAGAGTGTGGTACGTCGCAGCCGCAGCGCATTGGCAATCACCGATACCGAAGACAAACTCATCGCCGCGCTGGCAATCATTGGCGAGAGCAGCAGCCCCAGCCAAGGGTACAAGATGCCTGCGGCAATTGGCACGCCCACAAAGTTGTAAACGAAGGCAAAGAAAAGATTCTGCCGAATATTGCGCATGGTCGCGCGCGACAATTGCCTTGCTTTGACGATGCCACGTAAATCTCCTTTGACCAGCACAATGCGCGCGCTATTCATTGCAATATCGGTGCCTGTGCCCATGGCAATCCCCACGCTAGCTTCAGCCAATGCTGGGGCATCATTGATGCCATCACCGGCCATCGCAACGATCTTGCCTTGTTGCTGCAATGTTTGCACATGACGATACTTGTCTTCAGGCAGAACTTCCGCATATACGGTATCAATGCCAAGCTCTGCGGCGACAGCGCCTGCGGTCGTTGCATTGTCGCCAGTCAGCATCACGATCTTCACACCCTCTGCATGGAGCTGGCGTATCGCTTCGCGAGTTTCTGGTTTGATGGTATCGGCAACGCTGATCAGGCCAGAAAATTTTTGACCAACCGCGACAAACATCACCGTGTGTCCCATCGCACGCAATTCATCCGCTTTGTGTGCGAGTGGCGTGATATCGATACCGGTTTCCTTCATCAGCAGTGCATTGCCGAGCAACACGGTATTGCCATCGATATTGCCGCGTACACCTTTGCCAGTAATAGCGTTGAAACTGGTGACAGGCAAGACCGGCAGGCCTTGCGCTTTTAAATGCACAAGGATGGCGTGCGCCAGCGGATGCTCGCTCATGTTTTCCAGTGCTGCTGCTAGCACCAGTACATCGGCTCGCGCGAAACCTTCACTGGCAACGATTTGTTGCACCTTCGGTGAGCCTTCGGTGAGCGTGCCTGTCTTGTCCACGATGAGCGTATCGACTTTTTCCATCAGCTCCAGCCCTTCGGCATCCTTGATCAGCACACCTTCACGCGCACCGCGACCGATACCCACCATGATCGATATCGGTGTTGCCAATCCCAAGGCGCACGGACAGGCAATGATGAGTACCGATACCGCTGCCACCAGTCCGTTCGCCAGCCCCGGTGCAGGTCCCGCTATCGCCCACACGATGAAAGACAGGACCGCAGCGGCGATGACGGCGGGCACAAACCATCCCGATACGCGATCTGCCAGCTTTTGTATGGGTGCGCGCGAACGTCCTGCTTGATTCACCAATTGCACAATTTGCGAGAGCAAGGTATCTGCGCCGATTTTTTCAGCGCGCATCACGAATGCGCCCTGCTGATTGACCGAGCCTGCCACCGCTTTGCTGCCAGCGAGTTTTTGAACGGGTATGGCTTCACCCGTCAGCATGGATTCATCCACCGTTGACTCACCCTCGGTGACCAGGCCATCAACAGGTATGTTGCCGCCAGGTCGTACGCGCAGCAGATCGCCGATTTGGATCTGATCCAGTGACACTTCGTGCTCGCTGCCATCAGCATTCACTTTGATGGCCGTTGCGGGCGCCAGCGCAAGGAGTGATCTCACTGCGGCGTTCGTTCGGGATCGGGCGCGCAGCTCCAGTATCTGACCCAGCAACACCAACGACACGATGACGGCAGCTGCTTCGAAATACAGCGGTGCCATGCCATGCATTCGAAATGCGTCGGGCAGTGCCTGAGGAAAGAGCAGTCCGATTGCGCTGAACAGCCAGGCTGCCATGACACCCATGGCAATCAGACTGAACATGTTCAGATGCCCACTCTTGAATGAGCGTGCGCCGCGCTCGAGAAATGGCCAGCCGAACCAGAACACGACGGGTGTCGCGAGTAGCCCCTGCAGCCATGCATGCACCGTATGACCCAGCAGTGCTGCGCTATCGACACCGATCAATTCACTCATGCTCAAAAACAGCAATGGCAGCGACAGCGCAAGACTGAACCAGAAGCGTCGCGTCATGTCGTCAAGTTCGGTCGTGTCTTCTTCCATCGTTGCCTGCATGGGCTCGAGTGCCATGCCGCAAATAGGGCAGCTACCGGGTCCTATTTGCTTGATTTCCGGATCCATCGGACAGGTGTAGATCGCATCTGCCGGCCCAGTTGGCTCGTTTTTTCGTTCCGGTGAGAGGTAGCGCATCGGATCGGATTTGAATTTGCTCACGCAACCGGTGCTGCAGAAGTAGTAGGTCTGGCCCGCATGAACGGCCGACTTGTCCGGATTGGCAGCGGCTTTCATGCCGCAGACCGGGTCTGTGTAGGGCATGTCTTCGGGGGCGTTAGCTGGCGCGGGCGTGGCACCGAGACGCCGCACTTCACGTATCTGCGGTTCGCCCGGAGATGTTGGCGGGCGGCGTAAGTCAGTGGATTTCATAGGTCAGTCCCGGTTGAACAAGATCAGATTGTCGCTCGTAGTTTTGTTCGGAAGGTCCCAAAAGATTGCAATAAATCAAATTTTCAGTGGTTTGAGGCTGGGGTGTACCAGCGCTTTTCAGTAGCTCACAAGCTTATTTGTTAATAAAAAGACACATCAATTAGTACATTTGCACTATATCGCTGAGTCTCCGATGCTACGTACACTGCAACCAATGACAAATTTACAACATTTGTCAGAGGGCTGGGCGCCGATCTACCCCGAAGTCGATGGGGATCGGATTCCCGGCTCACCTCAACGGTTCACTTTTTACCTCGGAGATTAATCATGCAATTCCTCATTGATAAAACCAAAGCCTTCTTTGCAGATGAAGGCGGCGCGGCGGCACTGGAATACGGTCTGCTCGCAGCGCTGATCGCTGCCGTTATTGCCTTGGCCGTGGGTGGCATCGGCACCCAACTCAACGCCATATTTACTTACATCCAGGGAAAACTGATCACACCGGCTGCTTAAAAAGGTCGGCTGACATCACGCTGCGTGGAACAGGCAGGTCACAACCTGCCTTTCCCCAAGGCGTATCGCTTGCCCGCCGCCCGCGATGCAGCGGGCTATGAATCGAATCTACGCAGAGCGCTACATGATGCCCTTCTTTACCGATGTCTCGCTACCGTTTCATGCGATTGCCGGTCTGCTGATCGTCGCAATCCTGGCGGCCTGGCATGACTGGTTTCAATGGCGCATACCCAATCGATTGTTGGCGGCCGGCTGTGCTGCAGCCCTGATGCTGGCAGCGTTTGCGCCCGGTAGTCCTGGAATTGCGTATGCCCTTGCAGGCGGCCTTCTGGGATTTGCTCTGATCTGGCCGTTTTATTGGATGGGTGGTATGGCAGCCGGCGATGTGAAGTTGATGGCGACACTGGGGCTGTTCGCCGGTCCCGCGGCGGTCATTGACATTGCGCTGATCAGTTTTTTTATCGGAGGCGTGTGGTCGGTAATCCTGCTGCTCAACCGCACCACAACCGGTGCATTGGTATACGCCCGCATCAGATCAATGCCTTGGCGTCTACTGAATTTCCCACAGCGCGACCCAATACCAAGAACCTATGTGACTTCGCGAGGTGTCATTCCCTATGGGGTCGTGATCGCCATTGGAGTAATCGTATCGATCGTTTTGGGCCAGTTGCATTGATTGATAAAAAAATTTGAATGACATGAAACGTCAATCGCAGGAAAGGTGAGACGAAAAATGAAAAATACAAGAGTCTGGATCATGTTGGGGGTAGCCGTGGTGTGCGGATTACTGGCAGTCGTACTCGCCGCACAATGGTTAACGAATCAATCATCGCGAGGCATTGCACACATTGCAGTCGCAGCGACCGATATCAGTCTTGGGCAGCGGTTGACGCCCGATTTGGTGAAAGTTGTCGAATGGCCGGCCTCGAGTACACCACCGGGGGCGCATAAAGACATTACTGCACTCGATGGGCGAGTGCTGCGCACCAGCCTGTTGCGGGGAGAGGCGATCATCGATTCCAAGCTGGCACCTCTGGGAACCACCGGGGGTTTATCCGCTGTCATCGGCGAGGGCCGGCGTGCAATGACAGTCAGAGTCAATGATGTGATTGGCGTAGCCGGATTTGCGTTACCCGGTAATTACGTTGACATCCTCGTCAATACTCAGCGTGACAATGAAAGCGATTCAGCCCGCGACAAACAGATTTCCAAGATTGTCCTTGAACGCATCCTGGTATTGGCAGTTGCACAGGACGTTGGGCGCGATGAAACCAAGCCGCGTGTCGTCAATGCGGTTACCCTCGAAGTGACTCCTGCGCAGGCAGAAAAACTCGATCTTGCACGCAGCGTTGGCAGCCTCTCGCTGGTACTACGCAATCAGATGGATCCTCAGGCAGCCAGTACAGAGGGCGCGATGAAATCTTCCCTGCTGGATGAGCGTGTGACACCGCTTGTGCAACAAAAAACAGTCAATCGTCCGTCATCACCGGCCTTGGCCAGGAAAAAGCCAAAACCGGAAGTGATTCCGACAAAACCCGATGTCGTTGTCGCGGAGACTCCCCAAGTACCCGAAACAAAAATAGCGCCAGTCGCAACACCTGCTGTGAACAACGCAGCCGCGATGACAGAAGTTTTTTGTGTCGGCGTCATTAATGGCGTGCGAAATTCCACCGAGTGCTATTGAACTCCCATATCAACACGAACAAGAGGAGAAACATCATGCTGCAACGTCGCGCGAAGCAAAGAATGATGATGGCCATGAGCTTGTTATTGCCATCGGCTTTGAGCTGGTCAGAGGACAGTGATCTGAATGTCAATGATCGTGCATCGCGGCCCAGCCCCGGCAAGGTGACGCCGGCCACAATGAACAGCTTGCAAGGCTTGAGCTGCAATGGTGAGGCCGTATCACCTGCGAAAATGACACTGCCCATCGGGAAGTCAACATTGCTGCGCTTGCCTGAAGAGATCACTAATCGCACCCTTGCCAATCC
>JBIIEY010000184.1:0-4739 GCA_044237595.1 Burkholderiaceae bacterium
TACGGGCAATGATTCAGGTGGCGCAGGTATTTCAACGACTGCTGATGATTATTTGCGCTTCTGCCAGATGCTGCTCAATGGCGGTACTCTGGATGGCAAGCGTTATCTGTCACGTACAACGGTGGCACTGATGACCTCGGATCACCTCGGCCCCAAAGTCGCAACACCGGTGCAGCCGGGTGAAGTCTTGATGGGTGTGCAGGGCTACACCTTCGGCCTGGGCTTCATGGTGCGCCAGGGACCGGGCATTGCGGGCGTGCATGGTTCCGAAGGTGATTTTGCTTGGGGTGGTCTCGGCGGTACTTTCTTTTGGGTGGATCCCAAAGAGCAGCTGATCGGCATTTTGATGGCCCAGACCCCGGGCGCGGTGCGACAGCAATATCGTCGGATGATCAAGGCGCTGGTGTATCAGGCGTTGAATTGATTTTTCCAAGCTTAGTACAGCAAGTGCGCGATGAGTTTATCAAACGCTGCGGCATCAAACGCTGAGTTATCAAACCGCATGATTCCCTCATGCTCGGGCGGCTCTACCCGGCGTTTCAGGTAGCTGTCCCAGTGGGCAAGTTTCCAGGCATCACGCGCATCGGCGCGCCTTTCAATGCGGCGGCGCGCTTCATCGCTCGGTAAATCTATCCAGGCGATGCGGCAAATGATATCTGAGGGTAGACCCAGTTCATGTGGCCGGAAAAATTTGCCCGCCATGATTTCTCGAGTGAAGGGCCCCACCAGCATGACCTGAAGGCCGAGCGCAAGGTTTTCGCGGGTGATGTCGAGCAGGCCTCCGTATTCCCGATCGCGCAGGTGCTGCAGATAGGTTGGGCTGTCGCGGTCAGCCGGATCGCCAGTGAGCAGACCCATGATGTGCGAACTGAACGCACCGTAGGCGGTGTCCTTGTCCAGAAAGAAGAAGTCCCGTCCTGAACGGGCAGCAAGCAAGGGCAGAGCCTGTTTGGCGAGGGTGGTCTTGCCGGTGCCAGCGTGGCCAGAGAAAAGAATGAGTCGAGGCGGGTTCATCATCGAGATGTTTTCAAAATGGCAGTGTAGGTTGCTGACAGAAAAACTTGTATCATGCCGTTGTAGTAAATAAAACTGCTTACGCAGCAGTTTCCATCAAATCCAACAGAGACACGAAAACAATATGGCCGACACAAATACGCCGGGTTCCCTGCTCGTAGGTGAAGGTGTTTTCATGAAAGGTTCGATGCGCGTGCCAGGTCTGGCTAGCATCGATGGCAAGCTCGAAGGCGAGCTCACTGCCGATACGGTCCACATTCAGACCAATGGTTCCATGAATGGTCGCACCACGGCCAGTCATGTGAAAGTGGCAGGCGCTTTGACCGACACTACGATTGCCAACAAAACGCTGGTCATCGAATCCTCTGGCCTGATTGCTGGCTCCATTACCTACGCGGAGCTGGAGATCAACAAGGGTGGATCCCTGCAAGGGTCGATCAACAAGGTGGGGCAGCAGCCGCAGAATTTCGCGCCCGTCACCCCGCCGGTGGCCGCCATACCTGAGCCTGTTCTGGAGGTGCCTGCCGTTGTTGAGGCTCCTGCAGAAGTCAAGGCTGCGCCACCCGCCAACTATATGGCACGCAAGCCACGAAACTGATTTAGGTTTGACGGCCCCAGTACCTGATGACACTGCCGGCGAGCATGCGCCGGCGGTGCCCTTGTCAATCGTGTTGGCGTTCATGTTCGCTGCGGCCATCTTTACTCTTGCATCATAGCTTGGTTCATTTCCCCCTGCGTTTCTGCGCGCCTCAGATCGTTGGGATCAGACGCCGTTCATCGTGCCCCTAGATTTTGGTGAAACATGATGAATTCGAGCAAAACTTGATCTGGGTACAGGAATCCTGACGAGTCCGGCGGGAAGATGAGGTCTATCTCAACCGCTGGATCACAAGGGAGGCAATGATGAAGACAATCCTCAAGATGGCAACGGGCTTGATGGTGTTGATGGCCGCGACCCTCGTACAGGCACAAATTAAGCCTGCTGACGTTACCGCAGCACAGTCAGCATTTTCCGGCAATGGTTGCACCAACTGTCACGATGCATCCACGCGGCTCGTTGGCCCTTCGCTGAAAGAAATCGCGGCTCGTTACAAGGGTAAAAAAGTGAGCTCTGAGGTAGCTAAACGTATCATCCAGGGAAGCGAAGGTCGCTGGGGTGATATGGCCCATCCTTCGAACGCTGCACTTGATCCGGCCGACGCTGCCTTAATCGCCCGCTGGATACTCGCCGGTGCGCACTGAATCAAACATTCATTTTTGGAGAACAATCAATGAAGCACGCTTTGCTGCTTGCGGTGTCCCTGCTCTGTACTACGCCGTTGGTGCAGGCGGAACTGGTGAAGGTCTTTGAAAATATTCGTGGTACCGAGGTTTACATCGATACAGATACGATGGCTGGCAGCGGGCGTTTTCGCAAGGTCTGGGAAATTCAAACCTACCGCACGCCCTCTCCAGAAGGCATGCTCTCCATGAAGATCCACAAAGAATACGATTGCAAGGAAGAGTCTGCACGCATGCTGGGCTATGTGGTTTTCAAAGGCAAGATGGCCACCGGTGCGAAGATGGGTACTGTGGAAACACCCGGAGAATGGCAATCGGTATCCAAGAACCCTGGAGGCAAAGGGGGCTTCAGGAAGGTGTGCGAGAAGTGACGCGGTAAGAAATATGACGTCAGGCTTTTAGAGCCTGTAAGTCAGATGGTGAGTGACGACATCGTATTGAACGCTCACTGAAGAGCCGACTTGCAAGTCACAACCATGCAAGGCGGATGTATTCGCTGCCCCCCAAATCCTTGCAGTGCCTTGAGGCGCTGATGATCCAAGGCATGCGGATGCGCTCAGCGCTCGCGCATCTCACTGAGCGCAGCTCGTCTCAGCCATAATTTTCCGGCGCTCCGCAGGATCGGTTTCCTTCTGCAGCCGTTCCATGAGCGCCGCCAGCCGTTTGGCTTCTTCTTTCAAAAAGGGTATGTCGGCCATCGCGGTTGGCTTGGATACCGGCGCTGCCTCGGTGGCTTGCGCGGACTCGGATTTTTGTTCTTTATCGGCCGCCTGCGCAGATGCCAACAGGGCAAAGGCGCAAAGCGTGGCAACGAGTATCTGGCGGGTTTGGGTCATGACGAGCTCCCCTTGCTGTGCTGAGTGAAAAATCATTATAGACCTAGTCGCTACCGCCATTGAAAATCAGATCAGCAGTGAGAACTTCGGTTATTCTCACGGCTGTTCAAGTGCAGAGTAATCTAACAAGGAGTCACATGCCACTCGTCAGAATAGATATCGGTCCCGGCCATGCAGCTGGTTTTGGTCGTGCTGTCGGTGAGATTGTTTATCGCGCCATGCTCAGCGAGATATCGGTGCCCGCTGATGACAAATTCCAGATCATCAGTCAGCATCAAGCCGATGAAATCAATATTCCCAAGAGTTATCTGGGTATCGATTACTCTGACCGCATTGTGTTCATACAAATCACTCTGAATCAGGGACGTACAACTGAGCTGAAGAAAAAATTCTATCAGCGTATCGCCGACGATCTTGTCGCCGAGCTCGGGATGCGCAAGCAGGATGTGTTCATCAGTCTCGTTGAAGTGAATAAAGAGAATTGGTCCTTTGGTAATGGTGAGATGCAGTATGGACCGGCGTGAGGGTTGATGGAATATTTACATCCGCTGCTTATGGCAAGCCAGCGCCGCTGTGTGATGCGGGAATTAGTGAATTCGAGAGCTGAATGCTGTACGACTTCTACTTATGATTCACAACCGAGTTTAGCTTCTGCGTTATAGCCTTCCTCCTCAGGCCGCTGGCGGCGTTGTTATTCAAAGTGGTCGGGGTGGCAAGATTCGAGCCTCCGGCCTCTACGTCCCGAACGTATCGCTTTATCAGGCTAAGTCACACCCTGATATCCTGCGCATCTTGTGCGCGGCGCGCCATTTTCCCGACCCAGTTATGGCGATTTAAACTGAGGGGCCGCCTGCAGGCCGCGCCTACTGTCGACGGTTTGCCTTTTGTCATTGTGACCTGGGATGACTACTTTCATTGTTTCTGCTGATTACTCAGACGACTGCCGCTTGACGACTCCTCTGAAAACTCGCCTTGGGGCTGTGCCGCCCGTATCAATTCCCTGAGATACTTTGGTCATCGACCTATCGAGGCAGATGCTACGCAATCGTCTGAGTGTGTGCGTCATGTCACAATGCCATTGATTGAAGCGGCACCGTTTACTTTATTGCTGTTCACCTCCTTGAAATAAAAACTAAGTATTTGGTGTTTTTTACTGATGCTTTTGTTTGGGAAGTTAATTTTTCAACCCGGAAAAATTCATAAAATTCCGCGATTGATTGCGAATAAACCGCGCCTGAAAAACCAACTGCGGAGATAAGAAGTAATTTTTTCTATTCTGTATCTTGAGTACAGAACGTCCCAAGCTATTGACTAGTTTTGTTTTCCAGGAAAATTGCTTCAAATGTTCCTCTCGTGCCTTCCACTACATGTTCTGCGGGCCCATAAGATAAGGCCTGACCATCTTTTAAAACGATCGGTGTTTTTACGCCATCGGCTGTTATCAGTGTGATTGTTGCGCCACTAATGACGTAGGCAAACCCGCCCGTCGTTCTGTGCATTGGGCATTTTTGACCAGATTTAAGTTTGAAGTGAATTAATCTTGTATGTTCGTTCTCGGTCAACAAAACCGAATTTTTTGGACAAACTTCTATGGAGTCGGCTAATCCG
>JBIIEY010000014.1:0-15547 GCA_044237595.1 Burkholderiaceae bacterium
GCGCAGGTCGAGGCCGGAAATGCGCTGCCGCGCGCGCTGTCTTCCAGCTTTGAAACGATGCGTGCCAGTGGCGCAGCACGTGGTGCAATACAAGATCTCAGTTATCGCAGTCTGCGTCACTGGGGTCGGGGTCGGGCATTGCTTGCGCTACTGACAGATAAACCTGTTCAGCAGCCGCGACTGCAAAGCCTGTTGTGCTGCGCGCTGGCACTGCTGTCTGAAGCCGAACCCGCTTACAGTGAACATACCTTGGTGGATCAGGCGGTGACGGCCTGCGGCGCCGATCGTGAACTGGCCAAAGCCAAAGGTCTGGTGAACGCCGTGTTGCGCCGCTATACGCGTGAACGACAGCACTTGCTGCAGCAACTGCAAAGCGACGAAACAGCACAATGGAATTATCCGCGCTGGTGGATCAACAAGGCGCGCGAATTGTGGCCAGCGCAATGGCAATCGTTGCTGGCCGCAGGCAATGTGCAGGGGCCCATGAGCTTGCGAGTGAATGTGCGCAAGAGCAGCGTGGCGGACTATTTGACCCTACTCGCGCAGCATGGGTTGTCGGCTGAAGCAATTGGCCCATCGGCTGTCCGACTCAAGCGACCGATGCCGGTGACAGAAATACCGGGGTTCATGCAAGGCCTGGTGTCAGTGCAGGACGCAGGGGCGCAATTGGCGGCACCCTTGCTGGATGTAAAAGCCGGCATGCGTGTGCTGGACGCCTGTGCGGCCCCGGGCGGCAAGACCGGACATCTGCTCGAGTTGGCCGATATTGATCTGACCGCCATTGATCAGGATCCAGAGCGACTTGAGCGTGTAGCGCAGAATCTTGAACGACTCGGCTTGTCCGCGCGCTTGCTATGCGCCGATGCAAGCCGACGAGAGGGATGGGATGGTCGCCGTTTTGACCGCATTCTTGCCGATGTACCCTGCACAGCATCGGGCATTGTGCGGCGCCATCCTGATATTCGCTGGTTGCGCCGGCCTGAGGATGCCGATCAGCTGGCAGCACATTCGGCCACCATTCTCGACAATCTGTGGGAGATGCTGCAGCCGGGCGGAAAACTGTTGCTGGTGACCTGCTCAATATGGCCTGAAGAATCCGAAAATCAGGCAAAACGCCTGATTAAGCACCATCAGGCTATTGCGCTTGATGCTCCCGGGCAACTGCTGCCTGTTGCAGCCCCCGATCAGGACCATGACGGGCTGTTTTACGCGCTACTCCAAAAGCCCTCAGTTTGATACCATCTCATCAAATTTTCCGTGGGGCATCGCTCCGCTCGCCTGTGTGATTCATCGACTCTTCATAAGCTTTTTGCTGGCCTTGCTGGTTTTGTTGTCTCCACCGACAGCGCTGGCGGGCGAGGGCATTGAGCTTGTCGACGCCAACATCGAGGCCAGCGATGAGGGCTATCGTCTCGCATCGAGCTTTTCGGTTGAACTTTCACGCACCCTCGAAGAAGCGCTGATGCGCGGCGTGCCACTCTATTTCACCTTGCAGGTTCAGGTGTCACGCCCGCGCTGGTACTGGTTTGATGACGTGGCCATCAAATCAAGCCGTACTTTCAGGCTTTCCTACAATTTGCTGACGCAGCGCTACCGTGTCTCCATTGACGGCAATCTGCATCGCAATTTCTCGCGTCTCGATGACATGCTGGCTTTGCTGCGCCGGCCCGGTCGTTGGGTCATTGGCGAAACCAATGCACTGGCACGCGATGCGGCCTACACCGTGTCGGTTCAGCTCGGCCTTGACATCGCCCAACTGCCCAAGCCCATTCAGGTCAGTGCGATGAGCAATAACGAATGGCGTCTCTCCTCGGGCTGGTCGAACTTCAACTACAAGGCTGAAGGCAAGTGAAACGCGCACTTCGCTACGTCCTGTTCGCCGCGGCGCTGACAGTGGGCGTGCTGCTGTTCCTGCTGGCGGCCTCGAGCGAGAATGCGCAGCTCTTTGAAGACTACTACTCCTGGATTTTTGGTGCGAATCTCGCCGTAGGTACTTCGCTGTTCGTGCTGGTGTCCTTCCTCCTGGCCAGACTCTACAGCCGCTATCGTCGTGGTCGCTTCGGATCAAAGCTGATGACCCGGTTGGTGCTGCTCTTCACGGTGATGGGTATTGTGCCGGGCATCATTATCTACATGGTTTCAGTGCAATTCGTCTCCCGCTCTATCGAATCGTGGTTCAACCTGGAAGTGGAATCTGCGCTGGAGTCTGGCGTAAAACTCGGTCGTGGTGCCCTCGAAGCTTCGCTTGCAGATTTACGGGCACGCTCACGCCGGATGGCTTCGGAGCTGACTGACATGTCCGATGCCGCACTAATCTCGCAGCTGGCAAAAATTGCCGAGCGTGAACAGTTGCAGGATGTTCTGGTGGTCTCGGAAAACGGTCGTCTGATCGCCACAGCAGGCGGCAAGCTCACGCGTCTGACGCCGGAGCTGCCGACACAGGCCATGATCACTCGCGCAAAAACCTTCGATGGCTTCGGCATCATCGAAGGTGAATCTGGCATGGGGCCAACGACAACCGGTGATTTCCGTTTGCGCGTTGTCGTAGCCATACTAGGCGACGGGTCGCTGATGTCACTGGGCAGCGGGATGCGCTATCTGCAAGTCTTGCAACCCGTACCGGAACAATTGGCAGCGAATGCAGAAGCGCTTCGCAATGCGTATAGCGGTTATCAGGAGCGCGCACTCGCCAGAGACGGGCTTCGTCGCTTTTATCTGATCACGCTCACGCTGGTTTTGCTACTCGCTGTTTTCGCGGCTATGGTCAGTGCCTTCCTTCTCGCGACTGATCTTGCGGAGCCACTGCTACTTCTGGCGGAGGGTACGAAGGCTGTGGCGGAGGGCAATCTCTCGCCGCGTCCGATTGTGACGACCTCCGACGAACTGGGCACGCTAACGCAATCATTCAACACGATGACCATGCAGCTGGCAGACGCGCGCGCTGCCGTTGAACGCAACCGGCAGGCGCTGGAAGACGCCAAGGCCTATCTTGAATCCGTACTGGCGAATATGTCGGCGGGCGTGATGGTGCTTGATGAGCAGCTCAGACTCGTTACCTTCAATGCCTCGGCGAACCGCATTTTGCATCAGGATCTGGCGCCGTTTCAGGGTTACGTCTTTGCGTCGATAAGCAGTGTCGCCGCCTTCAGCCAACCGATCATTGATGCGTTCTCCAATCAAAATGCCCAGGCCGCTGGCGAGAACATTGACCCTCCGGCTCAGTACTGGCAACAGCAAATCGAGATACCTCGCCGCATGATGGGCGAAGTGGGCGATGGCGATATCACGCTGCTGGCGCGCGGTGGTCGCCTGCCGGTTGGATCAGGCTCGGGTTATGTGGTGGTGTTTGACGATATCTCCGATCTGATTTCAGGACAGCGCTCCATCGCGTGGGCAGAAGTGGCACGTCGCCTGGCCCATGAAATCAAGAATCCGTTAACGCCGATACAGTTGTCCGCTGAGCGCTTGATGATGAAGTTGCAGCCAAAACTGGATATGAACGACAGTGCGTTGCTTGAACGGGGTACTAATACCATCGTCAATCAAGTGTTGGCCATGCAACAAATGGTGGACAACTTCCGAGACTATGCGAAGACACCGCCACCCCAGTTACAACCGCTGGATCTCAATGCACTAATTGAAGAAATACTTGAACTTTATCCCGACAGCAAAGACCTTCGTTCCATACAAGCGCACCTGTCTGAAGATCTGCCACGCATCCTGGGGGATGCAACTCAATTGCGACAAGTGGTACACAACCTACTGCAAAACGCACAGGACGCGACATCCGAAAGCGATGATGTCCCGCGCAGTGTACGCATCGACATCACCACGGAGACCGTGCACTACGCTGAAGCAGAAGGCAGTACCCGTACCGCCGTTCGCCTGACCGTCGCCGATAACGGCTCCGGTTTCGATCCGCGTATGTTGGCCCGCGCATTCGAGCCCTACGCCACCTCGAAGCGCCGTGGCACCGGCCTCGGTTTGCCGGTGGTTAAAAAAATTATCGAGGAGCACGGTGGAACAATTGAGCTGCAAAACCGGAAAGACGGACCGGGCGCCAAAGTACTGATCTTGCTCCGTAAGCTAGCTGGGCCGAATATTTAACTGTTTGACATTGTTAGTTGCAAAAAATACAATTTCTATGCGACGACTCTCTTGCATCGATATGAAAAGGCAGGCAGATGGCTAATATTTTGGTAGTTGACGATGAAATGGGTATCCGGGAGCTCCTTTCCGAGATTCTGGGCGACGAAGGACACGTGGTCACAACGGCCGAAGATGCGAATCACGCCCGCGAAGTCCGCCTCTCGGGCGCGCCTGATCTGGTGCTGCTGGATATCTGGATGCCCGATACCGATGGCGTGACCCTGCTCAAGGAATGGCAACGCGATGGCCTGCTGACCATGCCCGTAATCATGATGTCCGGGCACGCCACGATTGATACGGCCGTCGAGGCCACCCGCATCGGCGCGATGAATTTCCTGGAGAAACCCATCTCTCTGCAAAAACTTCTCAAAACCGTGCAACAAGGTCTTTCGCGCGGCTCAGATCAGGCGCGCGGCAATCTCATTTCACACAGCATGCGCGGTATGGGATTGCAGGAAAAAACAGACCTCACGCCAGTCACACATACGCTCAATGGCAATGGGAAAAGTTTCAATGGCGCCTTGCAAGCCAACACATTTGGCTCATCGGAAAATGATTTCCGTGTGTCTTTTGAATTGCCTCTGCGAGAAGCACGCGATGCCTTCGAGCGCGCTTATTTCGAGCATCATTTGGTGCGCGAGGGCGGCAGCATGACCCGTGTCGCCGAACGCACAGGCCTCGAGCGCACGCACCTGTACCGCAAGCTCAAGCAGCTCGGTGTCGAGTCCAGCAAGGGCCCTAGAAAAGCCAGCGAATGACGTTGATGACGCTGGTCTACGGTGGCACCCCTGGTGACAGGGAAAAAGCCATCGCTTCCCTTGCCCCGCATCTTGGGGCCAGCGTGATTATCGAGGGCCTGCCCGATGGTACGGGCGTACTGGAAGCACTGACTGTAACCAAGCAGTTGCAATTGCATCGCATTGCACCGGGCTGTCCTTGCTGCCATGGCAATCTGACCGTGCGGGTCATGCTCAATCGCATGCTGAGAAAGTCGCCACAGCAGATTTATCTTGGTATCGCCGATGCATCGCATCTGCCGGCCATTCGTGAATTTTTGCAAGAAGATCAGTACCGGGAAAGGCTGTCATTGGGCGACGAGATCGACTGCAGTCCGTAATGCTGCCCGTCATTGCCGGCGGCGGGTATGAGATTTGCAGCATACTGCTATTGAAAAATCGCTTCGCAGCGCCATCTGGAAGGACAGGAAAATTGATCTTCGGTGTATCAAATCAAGGAGCGCACATGAATCTGATCTACAACAGTGAGCATTACAGCGTTGTTGAATTCGGTGCACAAGCCGGCATGGAAACCATGCGCTTCGGCGGCTACGAAATACTGGACAAGCCGGCACGACGCGAAACTTTCATTGCCGGGGCACTGGCCGAATCCTTCCGCCAGCATGTACGCGAGCTGATCGCAAGCGAACCCAGCGTTGAGGAGATCGACGAATTCCTCGGCGGCTATGGCTCGCTGATGGGCCAACCGGTCGTGCTTCACTAAATCCATTTTTTGCGTCAGCCCGATTGTCTGCGAATCGGGCTGTATTCTCTTGTCGCATGCACGCCAATTCTCGACCGGTTCAAAGCAATCAATCCAGTGTGCATGAGCAGTTGCAGACGGTCGTCGCAAAGCACGCAACAACGCCTTTCCGCAAGCCGCTTTCCGCAGTCAATCTTGAAGCTTTCGCCACCAGCGTCGCTGCCTGGAAAGCGCACGGGGACGCACCACTGATACTGGATGCCGGTTGCGGCGTTGGTCTATCGACGCGCAAGCTGGCGCAGGCCTTCCCCGACAGTTTCGTCATTGGTGTGGATCAGTCGGCTGACCGGCTCAGCCGTGATATCCGATGGGCTGCAGATCTACCAAATAATTTTGTCACTGTGCGTGCCGACCTCGTTGATTATTGGCGACTAATGCTCGCTGAGCGCATCTATCCACAACAGCACTATCTCTTGTATCCGAACCCCTGGCCCAAGAAATCGCAGCTGGGAAAGCGATGGCACGGCCATGCGATTTTCCCCGTGCTGGTGGCGCTGGGCGGTCGTATCGAATGCCGCAGCAACTGGAAAACTTATATCGATGAATTCGCGTCATCACTGCATCAACTGAGTGGTATTGCTGTGCACACAGAGATGCATGACAGTGTACCTGCGGAAGCTCTAACACCCTTTGAAGCGAAATATGCGAGCTCTGGCCATACACTCTGGCGGTGCGGTACTGAACTGCCGCCCAGTCCTGGTCTGGCAGAGGCTTTGATCAATTCGTGATACCGTTGCCCGCACTACTTACTATTTCTTGCTACTACCATGTGCCAGCTACTGGGCATGAATTGCAATGTGCCAACCGACATTGTGTTCAGCTTTACCGGTTTTGCAACGCGTGGCGGCCAAACCGATGAACACAAAGATGGCTGGGGTATTGCCTTCTTCGAAGGTGCAGGCGTGCGGCTGTTTGTCGATCATGAATCGGCGACTGCCTCGCCTGTGGCCGAGTTGATCAAGCGCTATCCGATCAAATCAAAAAACGTCATCTCGCATATCCGCAAAGCCACTCAAGGACATGTCGCCCTGGAGAATTGTCACCCCTTCATCCGCGAGCTCTGGGGTCGTTACTGGGTGTTTGCTCATAACGGCGACCTGAAAAATTTCTCGCCGAAGTTGACGGGTGCTTTCCGCCCGGTAGGAACGACCGATAGCGAACAGGCATTTTGTTATCTGCTGCAATCGCTGCACGAGCGCTTTGGTGACAGTTTGCCGACGATGTCGCTCTTGCGCACAGCCATCAACGAACTCACGAAGGACATCGCAAGCCATGGGGTATTCAATATGATGCTCTCGGATGGGTCTGCGCTGTTTGCACACTGTTCAACACGCTTGCACTATCTTGTCAGGCAATATCCTTTTACCCAGGCCAGATTATCGGATCAGGATTTGTCAGTGGATTTTTCAGAGGTAACGACACCCAATGATCGCGTGGCCCTCATCGTCACCGAGCCGCTGACCACCAACGAAACGTGGCAAGCCTTCGAAGCCAATGAGCTGAAGGTTTTTGTGGATGGTGCACCACTGCCATCCGCATGAAAGGTTCAGTCATCTGAAGACCATCGCAGCTAGACTTAGCGCGACCTGAGCAGCGTCGCACAGCAAATCAGAGATTCGGCGCCAGCCAGCTCTGCAGCTGCTCGAGGGATACCTTGCGTCTTTGGGCCATGTCGCGCAACTGATCTTCACCGATTTTTCCGACCGTGAAGTACTTGGACTCCGGATGCGCAAAGTAAAAACCTGAGACCGCTGCGCCGGGGAACATCGCAAAAGATTCTGTCAGGCTCATGCCAATGTCTTCGGCTTCGAGAATGCGGAACATGTCCGCCTTCACAGTGTGCTCGGGACAGGCAGGGTAACCGGGTGCCGGCCGTATACCCTGATAAGCCTCGGCAATCAGCGCGCCCGTATCCAGATGCTCATCGCTCGCATAAGCCCACAACTCCTTGCGAACCCGCTCATGCAGGTACTCGGCAAAGGCTTCGGCAAAGCGATCAGCCAATGCCTTGAGCATGATGGATGAGTAGTCATCATTGGCGTCTTCAAAACGCTTCTCGTGCTTTTCTATGCCTATACCCGAGGTGACAGCGAACAAACCGATGTAATCCGTAATGCCGGAGGCCTTGGGTGCGACAAAGTCAGCCAGACATTGATTGGGTCGGGCTACGCCATCAATCACCGGCTTTTCAGTTTGCTGCCGCAATCCGTAGTACGTAAAAGCGACTTCGCTGCAAGTCTCGTCGGTGTAAATTTCGATGTCGTCATCGTTGACACTGTTGGCTGGCAAAATCGCCATCACGCCATTGGCTGTCAGCCAGCGGCCTTCGATGATTTTCTTGAGCATGGCCTGCGCTTCGCGATAAACATTGCTCGCCGACTCACCCACGACCGGATCAGTCAGAATCGCCGGGAAGGGACCGGCCAAATCCCAGGTCTGGAAAAACGGACCCCAATCAATGTAATTGGCCAGTGTGGCCAGATCGACATTGCGGAAATGACGTCTGCCCACGAAGCGCGGCTTGCGCGGCGCATGTTTGCCATCAAACGATACTTGCATCTTGTTTTTACGCGCTGCTTCTAGTGTCAGCATGGGCAAGGCTTTTTTGCCCGCATGCTGAACGCGAATGCGCTCGTAGTCAGTCGCCAGATCATCCACATATTTGTCACGCGACTCGGGCGTCAGCAGGGACTGAGCCACAGAAACTGATCGAGACGCATCCGGCACATACACCACCGGACCTTCGTAGTTCGGCGCAATCTTGACCGCCGTGTGCGCGCGACTGGTAGTGGCTCCCCCAATCAATAGAGGGATCTTCAGCATGCGGAAGTGCGGGTCACGCTGCATTTCTTTCGCCACGTGCGCCATCTCCTCAAGCGAGGGCGTAATCAATCCAGACAGGCCGATGATGTCGGCATTCTCTGCCTTGGCTTTGGCCAGAATCTCGGAACAGGGCACCATGACACCCATATTCACGACTTCGAAGTTATTGCATTGCAGGACGACCGAAACGATGTTCTTGCCGATGTCATGTACATCGCCCTTCACCGTCGCAATAACGATCTTGCCCTTAGGCTTGGCGGCTACGCCGGTACGCTGTTCTTCTGCAAGCTTTTCTTCTTCAATAAACGGTATCAGATGCGCGACCGCCTGCTTCATTACGCGGGCGGATTTGACGACCTGAGGCAAAAACATTTTGCCTTGTCCGAAAAGGTCGCCGACGATGTTCATACCATCCATCAGCGGACCTTCGATCACATGAATCGGGCGGCCGCCACCCTTGGCGACTTGTACGCGCGCTTCTTCAGTGTCTTCAACGATCCACTGCGTGATGCCATGAATGAGCGCGTGCGAAAGCCGCTTTTCAACCGGCGCATCACGCCAGACGAGATTCTGTTCTTCCTTTTTGCCATCGGCCTTCAGGGTTGCGGCTAGTTCGATCATGCGCTCGGTGGCGTCGGGGCGACGATTGAGCACCACGTCTTCTGCACACTCGCGTAACTCAGGCGCAAGATCGTCGTATACCCCAATCATGCCGGCGTTGACGATACCCATGGTCATGCCAGCGCGAATCGCGTGATACAAAAAGACGGTATGAATGGCTTCGCGCGCAGGGTCATTGCCGCGGAAAGAGAAACTCACATTGGATACGCCGCCGCTGACTTTAGCGTGCGGCAGATTCTCGCGTATCCAGCGCGTGGCATCGATAAAGTCAACGGCATAATTGTTGTGCTCTTCGATGCCGGTCGCAATCGCAAAGATATTCGGATCAAAGATGATGTCCTCGGGCGGGAAATCAATCTGATCTACCAGCAACCGATAGGCGCGCTCACAGATTTCCCGCTTACGCGCAAAAGTGTCGGCCTGTCCTTGCTCATCGAAAGCCATCACGATCACGGCGGCGCCATAACGACGGCAAAGCGTGGCTTGACGCAGAAACTCCTCTTCGCCTTCTTTCATCGAGATGGAGTTCACGATGGACTTGCCCTGCACGCACTTCAGGCCTGCCTCGATCACGGACCATTTTGATGAATCGATCATGATGGGTACACGCGCAATATCGGGCTCGCCTGCGATCAGATTCAGAAAGCGCGACATGGCAGCGACCGAATCCAGCATCGCCTCATCCATGTTCACATCAATGATTTGCGCACCGTTTTCCACCTGCTGACGTGCAACGGCAAGCGCCTCCTCGTATTGCTCATTGAGGATCATGCGCGCGAAAGCTTTCGAACCGGTGACATTGGTGCGCTCGCCCACGTTAACGAACAGCGAGTCCTCGTCGATCACATAGGGCTCGAGACCTGAGAGTCGCATCTGATGCAGGTGCGTGGGGATCTTGCGCGGCGCAATCGTTTTTACCGTCTCGGCAATCGCCTGAATATGTTCGGGCGTGGTGCCACAGCAGCCACCGGCGATGTTTACAAAACCACTATCAGCGAAATCTTTCAGCAATGAAGAGGTGACGTCAGGTGTCTCGTCGAAACCTGTATCCGACATGGGATTGGGCAGGCCGGCATTGGGATAAATACAGACAAAGGTCTCGGCGATTTTCGACAGCTCTTCTGCGTAAGGGCGCATGAGCGCCGCACCGAGCGCGCAGTTCAATCCTATGGTGAGCGGCTTGGCATGTCTTACTGAATTCCAGAAGGCAGTGACGGTCTGGCCAGACAAGACACGCCCAGATGCGTCAGTGACAGTCCCCGAAATCATGATGGGCAAACGCTGTCCGCTATCTTCAAAGAACTGATCGATGGCGAACAAGGCTGCCTTGCAATTGAGCGTATCGAATACGGTTTCGACCAGTAGTACATCGGCCCCACCTTCTACCAGCGCGCGCGTCTGCTCAAGATACGCAGCAACGAGCTGGTCGAAATTCACATTGCGCGCACCGGGATCATTCACGTCCGGTGAGATGGAAGCGGTTTTTGGTGTGGGCCCCAATGCACCGGCGACGAAACGTGGTTTATCGGGAGTGGAATATTTATCACACGCTGCGCGCGCAATTCGCGCCGCCTGCACATTCATCTCATAGACGAGATGCGCCATGTGGTAATCGTCCTGAGCGATGCTGGTCGAACCAAAGGTGTTGGTCTCGATCAAATCGGCCCCAGCGGCCAGATATTGTTCGTGGATTTCCTGAATGATCTGCGGCTGAGTCAGCGTCAGCAATTCATTATTGCCTTTGACGAAAACTTCTTTACCCGGCACAGAGAAATCGGCAAAGCGCATGCCGCGATAATCTTCTTCGCTCAGCTTGTAGCGCTGAATCATGGTGCCCATTGCACCATCAAGAATCAGAATACGCTGTGCCAGCAGTGATCGCAGCTGGGCTTCGGTAGAGGAAATAGCGTCGCGTTTCATCGAGTACGGTTTTGTGAATTCGGTATTTTTCAGAACTTGTTTCGTCAGAATTAACGACACAGGTTCATGATGCGCACATAAAAAAACCCGGCCTGCAAAGCGAAGCCGGGTGCGCGTTCCGCTTTAGCAGTATTTGTGCTGGGACTTTCTCCCCGGCGCCCGCAAGCTGGTTTTGACTGGTTTCATCAAATCGGCGCAACCGAATTATAGCGGTAATTCAGGCAATGATTTGAAAGCGCTGCCCTGCGGCGATTGGAAATCCTTGCAGGAACGCAGCGACAGCAAGTCGCTTGCCGCCCGGTTTTTTCATTTCGGTAAACGTCAACGCTCCCTCACCACAGGCGACCGTCACGCCCGATGCATCGGCAGTGAGCACTTCACCGGCTTGGCCGCGTGCCGTCGACAGATGCGCGGCGCTCACCTTGAGCGCAACATCGCCAATCTGGGCCACGGCGCCGGGAAAAGGATGAAACGCACGTATGCGTCGCTCAAGCACCGCAGCCGGCTGGCGAAAATCGAGTACGGCTTCCTGTTTCGATATTTTGGCGGCATAGCTGACGCCTTTGGACGGTTGCGGCACCGGATTGAGGTCAGCACCCTGCGCCAGTCGGGTCAGCGCCTCTACCATCATGCGCCCGCCCAAGACGGCCAGCCTATCGTGCAGGCTGGTGGTCGTGTCATCCGGAGCAATCGTTTCAGATTCCACGGCAATCATGGCGCCGGTGTCCAGACCTTCATCCATTTGCATCAAGGTGATGCCGGTTTGAGTATCGCCCGCCTCGATCGCACGGTGAATCGGCGCCGCGCCCCGCCAGCGCGGCAGCAGCGAGGCATGAATGTTAATGCAGCCAAGCCGGGGTATCTGTAACACCGATGCAGGCAAAATCAATCCATAAGCGGCCACCACCATCACATCATGCGGCGTGTCGCGCAGCAAGGCCTGTGCTTGAGCTGCAATTTCGGGATATTTGCCATCGGTTTTCAGCGATACAGGCTGCGCAACCGGAATGCCATATTGATGCGCGAGCTGTTTGACGGGCGAGGCTTGCAACTGCATGCCGCGTCCGGCAGGACGATCGGGCTGGGTGAGCACTAGCGGCAGGTCGAAACCCGCCTCATGCAAAGCGGCGAGGGCGACGGCAGCGAATTCGGGCGTGCCGGCGAAAATAACTTTCATTGATTAACGCACCGGTACGGGCTGACGTTCTTTTTTGAGCTCGCGTTCTTCTTTTTGCAGTTTGCTTTTGATGCGATTGCGCTTGAGTGGCGACAGGTATTCCACAAAGACCTTACCCCGCAAGTGATCCATTTCATGCTGAACACAAACTGCCAGCAGGCCGTCCGCCTCGAATTCGCTGGCCACGCCATCGACATTCAGTGCGCGCACGCGCACTTGCGACGGGCGCTCGACCCCATCAAAAATGCCGGGTACGGACAAACAGCCTTCGTCATACACACGTTGCTCTTCGCTGGCCCAGAGGATTTCAGGATTGATAAGCACCTGCAACTGATCGCGGGTTTCCGAAACATCGAGCACGATAACTTGCTCATGCACATCAATTTGCGTTGCAGCCAAGCCTATCCCCGGCGCTTCGTACATGGTTTCTGCCATGTCAGCAACCAATTGCTTGAGCCGATCATCAAATGCCGTCACAGGTTTGGCGATCTTGTGCAAGCGACTATCGGGGTAACGGAGGATTGTTCTTAGCGGCATACAGCTTTTGTGCAACAAAGACGAAAAAATTCAGTGATTACAAAACAGCAGCCATTCATGTTCGTGCAAAATCCACAACGCATTCTGTGATGGCCAATTCTGTTTCGATAGTCACAAACAAGAGTGAAATCTGATGAAAAAGTTTAGCACAGCTGCCATCTTGCTTCTGTTCGTTCTGATTCCGCAGGCAGTCGCCAAGGCTCGTTGCGAGTTTTTGAAGACTGCGCCTGATACCCACAAGGTAAAAGAAGGTGACACCCTGTGGCAAATCGCCGCGACCTTTCTGGAGAACCCTTGGTGCTGGAGCACCGTCTGGGAACGCAACCGTGAACAGATTCGGGATCCCCACTGGATTTATCCGGGTCAGACGATCTACTTTGATCGCGAACGACAGCAGCTGAGTTTGCGGCAACACGACGCCGGCTCGCTGGCGCGTCGCTCACCTGCGGTACGCAAGGAAAAGCTGCACGCCGCGCCCCTTCCTGTGATCGCTCCTGAACTCGGGCAACGACTGAACAAAACCCGTTTGCTGACCGCTGATGCGCTGGCACTGTCGCCGAAAGTGACAAGTCTCGCAGAGGGCCGGCGGATGGCCGCGATAGGCGATACGATCTTTGCGTCCGGCGCAGTGGATGATCACTCACTGTTCCAGATCATCCGCCCTATGCAGACGATCGCCGATCCCGACACGGGTAAACCACTGGCACTGACCAGTCTGCGCGTGGGCACGGCGCATCTGCTGCGGAGGGGAAGCGACGCTACACATCAGTTCAAAGTAGTCTCGTCCGATGCCGAAATTCTGATAGGTGACAGACTTGTTCCATTGCTGAACCGCGAACCGCAAAGCTGGGTGCCGCATCCGGCGCCCGCTATCTCGGGACGTATCGCATCCGTGCTGCGGGGCGCGACCTGGGCAAGCGTGAACGATGTGATTGCGATCAATCGGGGCCTGCGCCAGGGTTTGGATGCCGGCAGCGTCGTCATCGTCGTGCGGCACGTTAAAATTTCCAACGATGCCCGCCCAACCACCCAAGCTGCTTTCATGCCTGAAGAAATTGCCTCCCTGCTGGTCTTCGATGTGGCCGATGAGGCTGCGCTGGCCGTGGTTATGCACGCCAAAGATACCTTCACGATTGGTGATACGGTTGCGTCTGTCGATGGGGATGTGCGATGACAAATGCTGAAGAACTGGCCGACTGGATCAGACTCATGGACGCCGAAGGTGTCGGTCCGCAAACGGCATGCGAATTGCTGGTGCACTTTGGCTCGCCCTCGGAAATTTTCGATGCAGGCTTTTCTGCTTTACAAAAATGCGTTCCCGAGAAAATCGCCCACGTGCTTTGCGCACCGATTTCCGAGGTATTACAAGCCAGAATAGAACGCACACTCGCATGGACAGCCCATCCAGACAATCATGTGCTGACCCTTGCTCACCGTCACTATCCTAAATCGCTGCTGAACATTTCCGGCCCGCCCCCCTTGCTTTATGCCAAAGGTGATGTCTCGCTTCTTTCGTGTCCTTCGATCGCTATCGTGGGTAGTCGAAATGCAACAAAACAAGGTATGCAGAACGCAGAACAATTCGCACAAGTGCTCACGGCAGCCGGATTGACCGTGATCTCAGGCCTGGCATTGGGCATTGATGCAGCCGCGCATCAGGGCGCCTTGATCCGTGCCGAGGCGCAGCTCGGTGGTGGGTCGACCGTGGCAGTGACGGGCACAGGTCTGGATCTGGTCTACCCGGCACGCAACCGGGAGCTGGCCCATCGAATCGCCGATGGCGGCTGTCTGCTCAGCGAGTATCCATTGGGTACGCCTGCAATAGCGTCGAACTTTCCGCGTCGCAACCGCATCATCAGTGGTTTAGCGATGGGTGTTCTAGTCGTTGAAGCGGCTGCCCAATCCGGCTCGCTCATTACGGCACGAAGTGCACTGGAACAAGGCCGCGAGGTGTTCGCAATTCCGGGATCAATTCATTCGCCTCTGTCAAAAGGTTGCCATGTGCTGATACGGCAGGGTGCAAAGCTGGTTGAGTCTGCGCAAGATGTTCTGGAGGAACTGAACTGGAGTCCTTGCAATCTGCTCGAGCTCGTACCCAAACCCAATTTGGAAACCGATCCATCCTTGCAACATTTGCTGGATCTTGCCGGTTACGATCCGGTTTCTGTCGATGAACTCTTGCAACGTTCCACTTTGTCTATCGCGGAAGTTCAGGCTGGTTTGCTCACCTTGGAGCTCAACGGAAAGATGGAATTGCTGGCTGGTGGGCAATACCGGCGTATTGGCTAAGTATTTAAAAAACTCTCAAAAAAACTGAGGAAGCGCTGAGTAAATAAAGCCATAAAATTTTATCGCTACAAAACTGGCATCAATTTCTTGATTTTTCTCAGCGCGCCGTTGAACAAGCGCACCAGCTCGGCGTAAAGCACATATTTAGTCAGCCCACCCAATTTGACGGGTTATTTCTTCGGAACTCTGAATTATTTGCAAACGAATATCTCAGTGCTGAAAAAATTTCCTAAGCTGCTGAAATTAAAAGAAAAAAATCTTCGTTAAAGTAAAAGTGTCTGTCACTGCATCAATATCCCGCAAAGATTTTGAGGCTCACGCTTGTGTCAGTAGCCTTATGCGGCTACATTACGAGCATGTTTGAGGTGCTCGTTTACCTTTACGAAACCTATTACCGACCAGATGCTTGCCCGGATTCAGCGGCGCTCGCAAAAAAATTATCGGCAGTGGGTTTCGAAGATGAAGAAATTTCCAGCGCACTTGGCTGGCTGA
>JBIIEY010000185.1:0-4696 GCA_044237595.1 Burkholderiaceae bacterium
GCTCAACAAACCCGGTAACATAGAATGCTCACGCAAGCCCAGTCATCATCCGGGTGTCATGTCGATCTTACCCGAGCAATTCAGCTGGCGTGATGTGCAGTCGATAGGTCGTCTGGATCACGACACCACAGGGCTGCTGCTTTTGACTGACGATGGCGCATTCAATCACGCGATGTCTTCGCCGAAACGCCATATTCCCAAGACCTACTTGGCAACGACCCACGATCCCGTCACCACGACCTTGATTGACAGATTGCTCTCTGGCGTCAAGCTGCATGATGAACCTGCACCACTGGCTGCTACGATGTGCAGGCAGGTTGCCGAATTTCAGTTGGAAATCATTCTGGAGCAAGGTAAATACCACCAGGTCAAACGCATGCTGGCGGCTGCGGACAATCATTGTTCGGCGCTCGAGCGAGTAGCGATTGGTGAGCTGACGCTGTCATCGCTGGCGCTCGCTTTGGGCGACTGGTGTTTACTCAACGATGAGCAACGCAGCTTGCTGCGCTAGAGGCGAATGATGTACGGCGGCTTACTGGTTTCTGCGCAATTCATGCTGATCATGCTGCTGATCTGGCCCTGGACTGCGCCTGTTTTCGTGTTGCCGGCACTAGTGCTGACGCTCCCGGCGCTGGCCTTTGGTGTCTGGATACTCCGGCACAATAGGATTGGAAACTTCAACATCCGGCCCGAACTGAAATCCGGTGCGCAGCTGATTACTGATGGACCTTATGCGCTGGTTCGGCATCCGATGTACGTCGCTGTACTGTGGCTGGGCTTGTGCGCAGTCGTGCTTTACGCAAGTAGCGCAGCCTTGTTGTTATGGGGGCTGCTGTATTTGGTGCTCGATCGCAAGGCTGCACTTGAGGAAAGCTATCTGCGCATCCACTTTTCTGACTACGAGGCCTATGCCAATAAGGTCTGGCGTTTTTTGCCACGACGCCTCCCTGGGTGAGCACTCATCCAAGTGTGTGGAACAACATCACCACGCGATCCGCTGCCCATCCCATGCGATGAAACTACCGGTGTCCTCTGCAGTCATCTGCATAATTTGTTTCAGCAATTGCTCTGCCACAAAATCGGGGGTGAACAACTTTTCCTGCGCCACGTTGGCCTGAAAAGGACGTGACAGATCGGTATCAGTGGTGCCGGGATGCAATGCCAGCACGATGGCTTCGGGATTGCGACGCGCGAGTTCGATCGCCAGTGTTTTAAGAAATTGGTTCTGGGCCGCCTTTGATGCCCGGTAGCTATACCAGCCGCCAAGACGGTTGTCGGCAATCGATCCCACGCGCGCGGACAGTGACGCGAACACGACTGGACGGCGAGACTTCAGCCAGGGCATCAGGGCTTGCGCCAGCAAGATGGGACCATAGGCGTTGACGGCAAAAACCTGCTGCATCGAGGACAGGGATATATGTTCGAGCGCTTTCTCGGGCGAGACGTCCTTCGAGTGCAATAGTCCAGCGGTATTTACAATTAAATCAATAACTTGAATATCTTTTCTCAGGTGATCTGTCATGGCTAGGAGGCTCGCCTCGTTAGCGATGTCCACGTCCAGCAGCAAGCATTGTTTTCCCTTCGCAGCGAGTTGCGACTGTAGAGCCAACAGCGGCGAGTTGGGTAGCGCTCGGCGCGAACAGAGCACCAGCGTCTCAACAACAGGGTCTGAAGCAAGACGCTCGGCCATTGCGTAACCGATGCTGCTACTGGCGCCCATGATCAGAGCATTTTTCAAGGGGATCCCAGGCATCTGTGTTGTCGTTTCTTCGTGATCGTGTCGATACAAAAATCGCGCCTCAACAAGCAAGCGAATATCACTAGCCCGTGCGAATCAGCGAACAAATTTCAGTGAAGTAATTTTTCATCATACCGCAAGTCATAAATGTTGATTTTCATCAATCGCATCACAGTTTATTGGCTAGTAAATCCGTAGGGATTTTTTTTATCTTCATATAACCTTCACAACTAAACTTATTTTTTGGCAAACGCAGGATTGTTGTTGCTATTTGCCATGAGCTGATCACGATTGAAGAATCTTGAATAGAAGCCACCCGAACGATATGACTGAGTTTGATCCGAATGGCCAATTCAGTCAGAAGCTTTCCTGTTTCGAAAATATTATAAAAAACAGTCCTGATATTCTTTTTATTTACGACCGCCTTACTGCACGAATCACTTTTTGTAACAGTCGCGTCATCGATGTCTTGGGTTACTCGTGCGATGAATTTCAATCGATGCGACTGGATTCACCTCAGCCGTTGCTTCATCCCGAAGATCAACCCGTATTCCACGCCTGTCTTGAGCAGGTTTTCAATGCAAGCAGCGAAAACATAGGCGAATTTGTGGGTCGGTTTCGCCAAAAGTCAGATCAGTGGCTGTGGGTGAAAATAAAGCTGGCAGCATTCGAGCGCGACGACAAGGAAAATCCGGTTCGACTGATTGTAACGGCGGGCGATATTAGCGCCGAGATGACGGCCAAGGAATCACTGCAGCGCAGGGTTCAGCTACTTGAATTGACAATCAGCAGCATGTCTGAAGGCGTCATTGTTTGTGACGTAAACGGTGATCTTCTGTTGGTCAATCAGTCCGCCCGACAGATGCTGAAAACAGATTCGTCGTTGAGCTCTTTGTCCCAAGTGCGCGCTGCTTATGGTGACTATCATGATGCAGAATCGATAGTGCCATTCTGGCATCATCATCCGCTGGTCAGGGCGCTGGCGGGCGAGAAAATAAAGGACCGAGAGCTCTCGCTTTTCGATCGCAAGCGCAACCTGTCACTGACATTGAACCACGCCGCTGCGCCTCTTCTGAATGATGCTGGTCAGATCATCGGTGCGGTGGATGTTTTCCGTGATTCGACAGAGAAGCACCGGGCATTATTTGAATTGAAACGGACAGAGGAGCAATTCAGACTGCTGGTGGAAGGCACCACGGATTACGCGATCTTCATGCTGGATCAGGACGGTCTTGTCGTGAGCTGGAATCCGGGCGCTGAACGCATACTCGGCTTTGGCAAGTCAGAAATTATAGGAAAACATCTGTCAGCATTTTTCACTCCCGAGGATCACGCAAAGGATGAGCCGGAACGCAAGCTCAGACAGGCCAATCAAGAGGGGAGAGTAGAGGAAGACGGCTGGCGGGTGCGTAAAGATGGCCATCGTTTTTGGTGCACCGGTGTCACAGGGGCGCTGCGTGATTCGAACGGCAAACTGAAAGGCTACGTCGCCATCCTGCGCGACAATACCGAGCGGCGGCTGGTGGATCAAAACAACTTTTTCCTCGCCAATCACGATGCACTCACCGGTTTACCCAATCGCGCCCGCTTTTTGGAGCGACTGCATGAGGCGCTGATCAATGCGGATCGAGACCGCACACGGGTGGCGGTAATGCTGCTTGATCTGGATCGTTTCAAGGTAATCAACGACACACTGGGGCATCATACAGGTGATCAGTTTCTCAAACTGGTATCAAAACGTTTGACCCAGTGCGTGCGTGAGACTGATACCGTGGCCCGGCTGGGTGGTGATGAGTTCGTGATGATAACGACGCGGCTTAAATCCTTATCTTCCGCCGAACTGATCGCCGAGAATATCATCCACGAGCTGAGCAAGCCTTACGCTATTGATAATCACGAAATTAATAGCGGTGCAAGCATTGGTATTGCGTTTTACCCGCAAGATGGCAGCACATCGGGCGAGTTGCTGCAGAAAGCCGACCTTGCGATGTATCGAGCCAAGGCAACGGGGCGAGGACACTACCGCGTGTTTGCGCCGGGCATGCTGACAGAAATACAGCAACGTCGACAACAGGAAGAGCAGTTGCGAGCTGCCGTTGCGCAAGGTGATTTTGACCTTGTCTATCAGCCTCAGATTGATCTGAAAACGCTGCAGATTTCAGGCGTCGAGGCATTGCTTCGATGCCGCAACTCGCAATTGATGGCACTCACTACCGGACAGATTATTGCGTTGGCAGAGGAAATGGGACTGATCGTCAGCCTGGGGGCTTGGGTTCTTGAATCGGCCTGCAGCCAACTTGCTCACTGGCGTACTCTCGGCGCATCTGGCGCGGCCGGCTTGCCCGAATTGTCCGAGTTAAAAGTGGCTGTAAATATCGCGCCTGCTCAATTATTGGCGGATACCTTCGTCGATAGTTTGAAAAAAACACTGAACCAGCACGGCTTGCCCGCAACTGCATTGGAAATCGAAATCACTGAAGCTTCACTGGTCAGTGCTATTACATCGGAAAGCCGCGTAATTGATGAACTTAAATCCCTAGGCGTCTCTGTCAGCATCGATGACTTTGGGGCGGGCATGTCCAGTCTGTCTTACCTCAAGCAGTTTCCGGTCGACGTGCTCAAGCTGGATCCCGGGCTGATCAGCAATCTACCCCGCGATCAGGAAGATGCCGCCATTGTGTCTGCCATCATACGTCTGGCCAGCGATTTGCATATCAAAGTGGTAGCTGAAGGCGTTGAGAATTTCGATCAACTTGGATTTCTCAGATTGACACCTTGTCAGTGCGTTCAGGGTTTTCTGTTCAGTGAGGCGGTGAGGCCGGACAAATTCATACAGCTCCTGCAAAACCGCAAGTCCGGGGGGCGCATCATCCACTAAGCTGTCTGGATCGCGCGCTGCTGTCATCCATTCGACAGCCAATGTCTCTGTGAATGCGACCACAAGTAAAGCACCGCCCC
>JBIIEY010000186.1:0-4689 GCA_044237595.1 Burkholderiaceae bacterium
CTTTTCGTCAAGAAAACAGCTCTGTGGGTGCTTAAATTCGTTCTAATTGGATATTGCAAAAGATATAACTTTAAAAGTCAAAATATGGGAAATCAGAGGCAGTGATCAGTACAGGGATTTCTGTAGCTCTGTGGTCTGAAAAGCCTTGCATTTTCAAAGATTTCGTTGATCAGTCGCCTCTATTTCATCCCCTAGAAGCATACAGCCATAGACCAAAGTGATCAACGACTGATCAACGATATCAAAAAAGAAAAACGCCTTTTCAAGTTGCGGAAGGCTTGAAAAGGCGCATGGATACTGGTGCCCGAGATCGGGATCGAACCGATACGCCCCCTCTCGGGTAAGCGGCGGATTTTAAGTCCGCTGTGTCTACCAATTTCACCACTCGGGCCGCTTTTTGTGCGGAGTTTTGCTGCTGTGGACCGTATTGTAAGCTGGTTAGCTTTTACATATCACCAGTCCATGGATTTACTATCTCGATCATTGATTGATCAAAGTCCGCCACGTTTCGGGTCACAACTTTCATTCGATGAACAAGTGCGGTCGCGGCAATCATAGCGTCGCGGTCCGCTCGCCGATCAGGCACATGAAGCTCGGCGCACTTTCGGGCTACCGCGGTATCAACAGCCAGGATTCTTCCTTCGAAAGTAGGCAGGACCTGATCTTCCAGCCACCGCCTGATTAGCCGACCTTGATGGTGATCGCGACGTTCCAACGACAATACGCCCATCTCCAATTCCAGGACCGTGATGACCGAAAGGTAGAGCATTACCGGAGGGATGCCACTTGCCCATTGGATGACACATTGATCAGCCTTGCCCGTTCGTGCTTTACGAAGCTCAGATACGACATTCGTGTCCAGTATGTACATCAGCTCAGGTCCGCTGGCCTGCTTAGTACACTCGCTTTCGGCGGTTCGAATTCTATCTCTTCTGACATACCCAGTAGATCGACGATACTTTGAGAACTCGTCGCAAGGCGCTGGTATTGCTCGAAAGTCAGCAGGACATGCGCCGGCTGACCTCGATCTGTAATGAACACGGGTCCTTGGCTGGCAGCACGCTTTGCGCCGCTGGTGTCTTGGTTAAATTCCCTGCTTGAAAAGGTTGTGATACTCATGATCCACCTCAGTACACTCGCTGAATGTAGGTATGTTACTACATACCTTAGGCCTAGCTAATTTTTTATCAGAAAAGAAAGTTTAAATAAGTGTCGCGGTGGCGAAAAGGCCCGGCGCCCAAAAACAAACAGCCCATCAGAAAGATGAGCTGTTTGCTTGTTTGTATTGGAGGCGGGGGTCGGGATCGAACCGGCGTAGACGGCTTTGCAGGCCGCTGCATAACCACTTTGCTACCCCGCCGTGGGAGCCGTATTGTACCTGCGAAGCCCGGACTCTGCTAAGGTCTTGGCCAAGTCTGACTAGCAGGTTTCGTTAATGAAAAAGGGAAGCGGTTTAAGCTTCCCGTATTCGTGGAGCGGGAGAAGAGTCTCGAACTCTCGACCTCAACCTTGGCAAGGTTGCGCTCTACCAACTGAGCTACTCCCGCGTAAAACAGAAACGGGATTATAAAGGATAGAGACATTCTGTCAAGCCGGCCTCTAATGAAGCTCAGGACGCTCCTTTATCAACGGCCAGGCACGGCGCAGGTAATAAACCATGGACCACAGGGTCAGTACTGCGGCGATATAGAGCAGTATCGTACCCAGATACAGCGTGTCTATGACGCCAAACAATGGCACTTTATAGAGCAGCATGGGGATTGCAATCATCTGGGCGATGGTTTTGACTTTACCCAATGAGCTGACCGCAACGGACTTGGATGCGCCAATCTGAGCCATCCACTCCCGCAGGGCTGATATGGCGATTTCGCGGCCAATAATGATGAAAGCGATTACAGCCGTTGTGCGGCCCAATTCGACCAGTAGCAGTAGCGCTCCTGCGACCATGAGCTTGTCGGCGACCGGATCGAGAAACGCACCAAATGAAGAGGTTTGGTTCCAACGACGCGCGAGATAGCCATCAAACCAGTCGGTCAGCGCGGCGACAACGAAGATGATCGTCGCTGACAGACCCCGTTCGTATTCGGTCAGCCAGCCTGCAGGCAGATAGAACACACCCACCACCAGCGGTATCAGCGCGACACGCAACCAGGTCAGCAGGATGGGGATGTTCAATGGCATGCAGTGATCTATTTTTTACGGAGCGGGTAACCAGCGTAATTTAATGCAACTGCCGGTAAATGTCTTCTGCGAGTTGTTTTGAAATACCTTCGACGGAGGCCAGTTCTTCAACGCTGGCATCCATCACGCCACGCAGCCCGCCAAAACGCGCCAGCAGCTTCTGGCGACGTTTGGCACCGATACCCTCTATCTCTTCCAGCCTGGAGGTCTGGCGGGCTTTGGCGCGCTTGGCACGCATGCCGGTAATGGCAAAGCGATGGGCCTCGTCACGGATCTGTGCAATCAGCATCAAGGCGGCAGATTCCTTGCCCAACTCCTGCGACGGGCGGCCGTCTGCAAAAATCAGCGTCTCCAGACCGACCTTGCGCCCTTCGCCTTTGGCGACACCGACGATCAAGCTGATGTCCAGTCCCAGCTCGGCCAGTACCTGACGCGCGATCTCGACCTGACCTTTACCGCCGTCGACCAGAACCAGATCCGGCATCTGGCCTTCGCCATTGGCTACTTTCTCGTAGCGTCGCGTGAGCACCTGCCGCATCGCCGCGTAATCGTCGCCGGGCGTGATGTCGTTGATGTTGTAGCGTCGGTACTGACTGCTTTGCATCTGATGGTGGTGGTAGATCACGCAAGAGGCTTGTGTAGCTTCGCCCTGAGTGTGACTGATATCGAAGCATTCGATGCGCAATTCATCGATATCGGCCACATCAAGCACGAGCGTATCAGCCAGCACACGGGTACGTGCCTGCTGTGAGCCCTGTTCCGAGAGCAGTCGAGCCAATGCGATCTCTGCGCCCTTGATCGCCATATCCTGCCATTGCCGGCGCTGCCCTTGCGGCTGAAATATCAGCTGTATGCGATGGCCGCATTGCTCCATCAGCGCGAGCATAAGCTCTGGTTCATCCAGATCAAGGTTGATGATCAGCGTTGAGGGAATGAACTTATCAATGTAATGCTGCGCCAGAAAGGCTTTGAGGACTTCGGCATCCACTTGTGAGTCGGCGGCGATCAGTGCCATATCGACCTGCGTAGGAAAGTAAGCTCGGTCGCCCAGATGACGACCACCTCGTACCATGGCCAGGTTCACGCAAGCACGACCGCCCTGCACCACCACGGCAATGATGTCGATGTCGGCATCACCCGCAGTTTCCATGCTTTGCTGATGCAGCACGCGCGACAAGGCAGTGATCTGATTGCGTACAAGAGCCGCTTGCTCGAATTTGAGATCGGCTGCATAGGCATGCATCTTGGTCTCGAGTGAACTCATGAGCTCGGACTGGCGGCCACGCAGAAATTGCGCGGCATTGTCGACGTCAACTGCGTAATCATCTTTGCTGATCAGGTTGACACAAGGCCCGCTGCAGCGATTGATCTGATGAAGCAGGCATGGCCGGGTGCGATTGGAAAATACCGAGTCTTCACAGGTACGCAACAAGAAGATTTTTTGCAGAATCTGCATGGACTCTTTGACTGCCCACGCGCTGGGGAAAGGGCCAAAGTACTGATTTTTTTTATCCACTGCGCCGCGATAATAGGCCATGCGCGGAAACTCACCGCCAGACAGTTTCAGATACGGGTAAGACTTGTCGTCTCGAAAAAGAATATTGAAACGCGGCTGCTGAGTCTTGATGAGATTATTTTCCAGCAGCAGTGCTTCAGCTTCGCTGCGAGTGACGGTCGTCTCCAGACGCACGATGCGCTCCACCATCATGGCCGTACGTGGACTGGTCAGCGTTTTTTGAAAATAACTGGAGACGCGTTTTTTGAGGTCGCGCGCTTTGCCGACATACAGCAGTTTGTCTTGCACATCGAAGTAACGATACACGCCCGGCAGATGCGGCAATGCCGCTACTTCCTCGAGCAGCGCGATGCGCGGATCAGGCAGCTCGGTTGGCGTGGTCTCCGACATGCTGTTGCGTCAGGACTTATGCAGTTGGCGCGAAATCCGCCAGCAGCTGCTTCGCGGTGCGGTAGTGGCCGTCTTCTTGCAAGGCATCCCAGTCTTTCGCGCTGGCGGTGGGGGTCAAGGCTGCAATGCGCTGTGCCGATGCGTGAGCGTCGATACTGACCGACGGATCAAGACCCTGTAGAAGCTGATCCGCTTTGTCGGGCGAATTACACACCAATACCATGTCACAACCTGCTGCCAGAGCTGCATGCGCACCATCGACGACGGTACCAGCAACACTGGCGCCTTCCATCGATAAATCATCACTGAAAATCACGCCATCAAAACCCAGATCATTGCGCAGCAATGACAGCCATTTGCGCGAGAAACCCGCCGGATGTTTATCAAACTTTGGATAGATCACATGCGCCGGCATGACAGCTGACAAGCTCATGCCCAGCCAACCGTAAGGTGCTGCGTCGTCCTTGAGAATGTCTTTGGGATCGCGCTCGTCCACAGGAATCGCAATGTGCGAATCCGCTGCAACAAATCCATGACCGGGGAAATGTTTGCCGCAATTGGCCATGCCAGCCAGTGCCAGCCCATGATTGAGACTCTTTGCC
>JBIIEY010000187.1:0-4653 GCA_044237595.1 Burkholderiaceae bacterium
CGATCGCTGCCTGACGAATCAGCGATTCAGTGAAATCCATCAGCCATTGATAGTCCACATAGGCCGCATAGAATTCCATCATCGTGAATTCCGGATTGTGTCGAGGTGACACGCCCTCATTACGGAAATTCCGGTTCACTTCGAACACGCGATCAAATCCACCGACGACCAGTCGTTTGAGGTACAGCTCAGGTGCAATACGCAGGTACATCTGCATGTCCAGCGCATTGTGGTGCGTCATAAAAGGTTTGGCTGCAGCGCCACCCGGAATCACATGCAACATCGGCGTTTCCACTTCCATGAAGCCATGACTATCCATGAAGCGTCGTATGGAGGCGATACCGGCCGTACGCGCCTTGAAGGTGCGGCGCGTTTCTTCATTCATGATCAGATCAACATAGCGCTGACGATATTTGGTTTCCTGATCCGACAGACCATGGAATTTGTCGGGCAGCGGGCGAAGGGATTTAGTCAGCAATCGAAGCTGGCTCACCTTCACCGACAGTTCGCCGGTTTTGGTCTTGAACAGGGTGCCTTCGGCGCCCAGTATGTCGCCGATGTCATAGTGCTTGAAAGCCTCGTGTACGTCCTCGCCGACGCCTTCGTTGGAAATGTAGAGTTGAATACGTCCATCAGCACGAATACCGGAGGCATCCTGCAGCGTCGCGAACGAGGCTTTGCCCATCACGCGCTTAAGCATCATGCGACCAGCGACGACCACGTGTACCGGCTGTTCTTCCAGTGCTTCACGCTCGATTTCGCCGTGTGAGATATGCAGATCAGCCGCCTTGTGTTGTGGGCTGAAATCATTCGGGAAAGCCACGCCTTTCTCCCGAATCGCCGACAGCTTGGAGCGCCGCTCGGCAATGATCGAGTTCTCGTCCTGTTCTTCCGTCAAGGCTTCGTGTTTATTGTTCATCATTGTTATACGCCCTGTTTCAGTGATGCTGCAATGAATTCATCCAGGTCGCCGTCAAGGACGGCTTTGGTGTTACCGGTTTCTACATTCGTCCGCAAGTCCTTGATGCGCGACTGATCCAGCACATACGACCGGATTTGGTGGCCCCAGCCGATATCGGTTTTGGAGTCTTCCAGCTTTTGCTGTTCGCTCATGCGCTTGCGCAGTTCAAGCTCGTACAGACGAGACTTCAACATCGCCCAGGCTTCATCGCGATTTCGGTGCTGGCTGCGGTCATTCTGACACTGCACCACGATGCCAGTGGGTGTGTGTGTGAGACGAACCGCAGAATCAGTTTTGTTGATGTGCTGACCACCAGCGCCCGAAGCACGGTAGGTATCGACGCGCACATCCGCCGGATTGACTTCGATGCTGATCGAGTCATCAACTTCCGGATATACAAAGAGACTGGAAAACGACGTGTGACGACCATTGGCGGAATCGAAGGGGGATTTGCGCACCAGACGATGCACACCCGTTTCAGTGCGCAGAAAGCCGTAGGCATGGTCACCTTCGACTTTGATGGTGGCGGTCTTTATGCCGGCGACTTCGCCATCGGACTGCTCAAGAATTTCAGCCTTGAATCCCTTGCGCTCGCAGTAGCGTAGATATTGCCGCAAAAGCATCGATGCCCAATCTTGGGCCTCAGTGCCGCCGGCGCCGGCTTGAATGTCAATGAAGCAGCTGTTTTTGTCGAGCGGATTGGAAAACATGCGCCGGAATTCCATGCCTTCGACCTGCTTTTGCAGTTCGTGTGCATCGGTTTCTACGGCGACAAGTGTGTCTTCGTCATTTTCTTCGCGCGCCATCTCCAGCAAATCGGTGGCATCACGTAAACCGCTGCGAATGTTCGTAAGCGAATCGACAATATTTTCGAGGGATTTTTTTTCTTTGCCCAGATCCTGGGCGCGCTTGGGATCGTCCCAGACCTTGGGATCTTCGAGTTCGGCGTTGACTTGTTCGAGTTTCTCTGACTTCAGATCGAAGTCAAAGATACCTCCGTAAATCTTGCTCACGTGTGTCGAGGTCAGTGAGCAGGGCGGTCAGAGCATTGAGGCGTTCGGCTTCCATGGCGGGCGAGGCTTTCGGTAAAGCCTGAGATTATACCTGTGCCGGGCGGCCAGCATGGTGGACTCAGACCGCTAACGCCAGCCGCGGCGCCCTACCCAAAGACACGGGAAAAATGGAGTTGCTTGTACCAATCATCCATGGCGTCGAGCAGATGTCGGTCCATGATCCCACGGCTACTCGGATAAAAGGGATCGCTACTCTTGATCTCGCAAATGATCCCGACATTTCTGGGGATATATTTTTCTCTGCCCAGATAGAAGAAAGCCTGTAGCTTGCGCGTCACCGGGGGGTGCGTCGCGAAATCATTTTCCATCCGAATATGGATTTGCTTTTTCAGTGTCTCCGGTGAGACTTCCCCAATGTCTTTCAGGCAGGCTCGGCCGAGTGCTGCAGCGTTGAAGCATACCGAAGGCAAATCTAGCTTCAGGCCGATATAATTCGCGATACCGCCACCCATGGAGTGACCACTGAGTTCGAGTTTTTTACCTCCTTTATCTAATTTGCGATTCAGAAATTGAGCGAGTGTCAGCGCCTGACTGTAGATTTCCGGTACCCCACCCACGCCGAGAAATTGCTGAATGCTGGCGCTGAGTTGAGTACCCAACGTCTTGCCTGGCGCTATGCCCGGAATGCACAGTGCGTAGTTTCCGCTGTCGAGCAGCTGAAGTTGGCAGCATAAGCCTGTGTTCGGATCCAGAAATCCACCGGTTTTCTTGTCGATCATGCCCGCGAAATCAGAACCTTCGAGTAAGGTCTCCATCTTGGTTTTTTGTCTCGTGGTTCTTGTGTTTTCGCTTGCAAACGAGTTCTCTGTTTCTGTCATTGCTTGATAATACTGCTTACTTTTTTCACGAATTTGCTCGGTACTTTCCAGTGAGGATGGCAAAGCATCGGTGTGTTTTTCGAGCTGGCGCGGATTTTTTTCGAAGCGAAGTTTGAAACTTTGATTCGTTGGCGCGCAGGTGTCATCATTGCCTGCGTCATTTGAAAGTCGAGATGAACTTTTTTTTGGCGGAGTAGCCGAGAAGAGCAATGGTGTCGTATCGCTGGGAGGCTTGTATGAGGAGCGGTCGGGCGCGCGGTCTACTGCGACCTTGTTGGCGAAAAAATGGGTGCCAAGTTTGTTCAGCATAATCAGGCGAGCTGGAGCGTTGAACTGATCTGGCTGACAGCGCTGGGACTTGTGCTCGGGCTCAGATGACTTCGCGCGATATCAATGGATGCGATGAAGTTATCCAAGGTATTACTGAAGCTTTGCGCATCGTTATCCGGGATACGCAGGTTGTGGCACAGCGAGAACATGCTGAGATCCGCATCCCAGGCCAGCCAGCAACCGCCCAACGGACGACCAAAACGATTGAGTTCCAGTGCTGCGATAAGCGTCAGCTCCGGTGCATGATCCGGAGGACGACAGACCGGCGCATATAGATGACAAATAGTGCCGCCCTGATCGACTTCGATGATCACCATCGTCTCGTCATCCCGTACAAGAGCGGCAACGCCATCCTCGTCGAAACTGGCATCCGGCACGCGCGCGCTCAGCCAGCGGCTAACGGTGGCCATCGCTTCGTCGGATGTATTCATGTGCGGGAAGGCAGTGCGTGCCTGAAAATGAACCTTAATGAATTGTAGAAGCGCCTTCAGAGTCGGCGTGCTGTCCGATGCACTATGAAAGGAAAACAACAGTGACAGTAACGTCCGCTATCAGCCCAGCGGCTCGGCAAACTCCACCATCAGCTGCACTTGCGTGCGGCCGTTGAATTCATTTGCATCCAGCCGGTAGGCAATGCGCGCTCGCGGCGGCAGGCCATCAGCATGGTTGAACCAGATCGCATCAAACTGACGTCCTTCGCGTTCGAGCTGTAGTTTCAGGTGGCGTTCTTTGAGCACGCGCTGGTTCATTACCCGAAACTCATCGCAAAACACTGGGTGCGCGAAGCCCTGGCCCCAGACCTGCGTCTCCAGTAGCGTGATGAAATCCAAACTGAGGTAAGCAGATTCGAGCGAGCCATCGGTTTCAATAACCTGCTCCAGTGTTGCGCTGGAGAGCCATTCGCGTCCCACCGCCTCGAAAGCCACTCCAAATTCGGCAAAGTTTTCTTCGCGCAGGGACAGGCCGGCCGCCATTGCATGACCGCCAAATTTGTCGATGAGTTTGGGGGCGCGCTTGGATACCAGATCGAGCGCATCCCGCAAATGAAAATCCTGTATCGAACGCCCAGATCCCTTGATCATGCCGTTACCGGCCGGGGCGAAGGTGATAGTGGGGCGATAGAATTTTTCTTTCAACCGTGATGCCACGATACCTATCACGCCCTGATGCCAATCCGGGTTGAACAGACAGAGCGTGGCATTGTCATGAACTTCGATGTTTTCCAGCGAGGCGAGTGCGGCTTCCTGCATGCCGGCTTCGATATCGCGCCGCTCGCGATTGATGTGGTCGAGTTGATGTGCAATTTCCCAGGCACGGTCGGTATCATCGGTGAGCAGGCATTCAATACCGAGCGACATATCGGCCAGTCGGCCGGCTGCATTAAGCCGCGGCCCGGCAGCAAAGCCCAGATCAAACGGTGTGGCCTTGCGTACGTCGCGACTGGCGACCGAGAACAAGGCGGCTATGCCGG
>JBIIEY010000188.1:0-4627 GCA_044237595.1 Burkholderiaceae bacterium
GATCAGCAGGGTTTCCATGGTGTTGCAGGTGCCGTAGCGATGGCATTTGGCGTTGAATGCCACGGGCAGGGCTTTGGCGATATCGGCCTTGTCATCGATATAGACATGGCAGATGCCATCAAGGTGTTTGATCATCGGGACTTTGGATTCTTTCATTAGTCGCTCGATCAGACCTTTGCCGCCGCGTGGCACGATGACATCGACAAACTCCGGCATGGTGATCAGCGCGCCCACGGCAGCGCGATCGGTGGTTTTTATGATTTGTACGGCTTCGGCGGGCAGACCGGCGCCGGCCAGTCCTTCACGCACGAGTTTGGCGAGTGCCTGATTGCAGTGAATCGCTTCCGAGCCGCCGCGCAGTATGGTGGCGTTACCGCTCTTGATACAGAGACCGGCTGCATCGACGGTCACATTCGGACGTGCTTCGTAGATGATGCCAATCACGCCGAGCGGCACGCGCATCTGGCCGACCTGAATGCCAGTCGGGCGATATTTCATGTTGGTGATTTCGCCAATGGGATCGGGCAGGGCAGCGATTTGCTCGAGACCTTCGGCCATGGTGGCGATGGCTTTTTCCGATAACGAGAGCCGATCAATCATCGCGGGGGCGAGCCCGGCCGCGCGCGCTGCATCGAGATCTTTTTGATTGGCGGCAGCGAGCAGTGCAGCATCACGCCGTATGCCAGCAGCGATCAGGGTCAGTGCACGATTTTTTGCTGCGGTGTCGGCCTTGGCCATGGCACGTGAAGCTTTGCGTGCAGCGCGGCCAATCTCGGTCATGTAGTGTTGGATATCCATGCTTGTTTTCCGTTCTTTTAACTTTTTGCAATCTGCAGAGCGAGTTGCAGCAATGCGTCCCAGGGATCACCTGCAAATGTCTTTGCGCGCAAGCCCTTGATCATGCGATCGACTTGCGCAGACTGTGACAAGGCTTGCTGCAGTGTTGATAACTTCACGCGTGCAAGCGCCGGTCCCATCAGTCGTTCGCGTGGCCCCCATATCCGATATTCCTTGAGCAGCATGGACAGTGGCTGGCCATCTGCAGTGGCCAGCTTGAACCGCAGCAGAGTACGAATTTCTTCGGCCACCGCCCACAGGATCAGCGGCAGTGCTTCGCCTTCACCTTTGAGGCCATCAAGCATGCGCACCACACGCGCGACATCGCCGGCCAGCATCGATTCGGAGAGCTTGAAGACATCATAACGGGCGACGTTCAGCACGGCATCGCGGATCTGCTCAATCGACAGCCGGCCTTCAGGATACAACAGTGCAAGCTTGCGGATTTCCTGATGCGCAGCGAGCAGATTACCCTCGACGCGCTCGACCATGAAGTCAAGCGCAGGTCGATCGGCACTTTGTCCCTGCGCTGCCAGACGCTGCCCGATCCAGCCGCCCAGATGCGCGCGCTCGACCAGGGGAATATCAATAAACACACCCGCCTGCTGCAGCGCAGTCACCCAAGCGCTTTTCTGAGTGGTTTTATCCAGTCGGGGCAGGCTGATCAGCGTGAGCGTGTCTTGCGCCTGCCCGGCTTGCGCACAAGCCGACGCATACTCCTGCAGTGCTTGTCCACCTTCTTTGCCGGGTTTGCCCCCGGGGATACGCAGCTCAATCAGCTTGCGATCACCAAACAGCGACATCGATTGATTCACCGATTGCAATTCGCCCCATTTGAAATAGCGGTCGACGCTCAGCACTTCACGCTCGGAAAATCCGGCAGCACGTGCGCTGGCGCGAATACGGTCTGCTGCCTCGAGCGCCAGCAGATGTTCGTCACTGCTGATCACATACAGCGGAGCCAGTGATTTTGAAAGATGCGCATCAAGTGCGTCGGCGCGCAGCTGCATCTGGGGTGTTATTGCTCAGGTTTGATGCGGGAGAGCTGGCGCATGATCTGACTCACTGCGTCGCGGCGCAAGTCGTCGTAAGTCATGCGTTCTTCTGTTTCTTTTGCGAGTGCCTGAGATTCGCTGTAACTGAGGAATGCTTGCAATGCCAGTTCATTAGCCGGAAGCAGCTTCTTGTTTTCCTTGTCTGCCGCTTCAAAATTAATTCGGTAGATCAGACTGTACTCGCGCACCTGACCCTGTGCATTCAGTGTGAGGATTTTTCTCTCCTGAACTTCGGAGAGAATGCGCAGTGTGACAGCGGCTGTTTTCTGATCAGTCGCAAGGGTGGTATTACTTTGCGAAAGAATGGAGCGACGTAGTTCGCGTTCAAGTGGCGTCCCTTTGGTCGCCTCCAGATAAACGGAGTCGAAGGAAATCTGTGAGGCAGGTGTGGAACCGCGCAAGTGGAAGCCGCAACCGGACATCGATGTCAGCAGCAAAGCGGACACCGTGCAGGCAGCGAACAGGAATAAACGACGATTCTGGGTCATGCCACTCTCCTCAGGCGACGATATTCACCAGCTTGCCCGGCACGATGATAATTTTCTTCGGTGTGCCGGTTACATGTTTTTGCACTTGCTCGTTAGCGAGTGCGGCGGTCTCTATCATTTCTTTGTTGGCATCGCGTGCTACCGTAATGCTGCCACGAAGCTTGCCATTAACCTGCAGCATCAGCTCGATTTCGGCCTGTTCGAGTGCCGCGCTGTCGACTTCTGGCCAAGGTGCATCGAGAATATCACCCATGGCACCCGCATAGCCCAGATCCTGCCACAGTGCGTGGGTGATATGGGGCGCAACGGGATAGAGCACGCGCAGGAAGATACCCAGGCATTCGCCTATGGCTTTCTTGGCATCGACGCTTTCATCAAGATGCGCGCCTTCCAGCAGATTCATCATTTTCATGCAGGCTGATACCACGGTGTTGTACTGCACGCGGCGGTAATCATTGTCAGCCTGCTGCAATACCTTGTGGATTTCGCGTCGCAGAGTCTGGATCGCAGGTGTGACGTTGCCGGGTTTGCCTGACAGATCAAGGTGCTGTAATTTGGCGTGGGCATAAGTCCAGACTCGACGCAGAAAGCGGTGGGCGCCCTCGACACCCGACCCTGACCACTCCAGAGTTTGTTCAGGGGGCGATGCAAACATGGTGAACAGCCGCGCGGTATCAGCGCCGTGTTCATCGATGATGGCTTGCGGATCAATGCCATTGTTTTTGGACTTGGACATTTTTTCTGTCCCGCCAATCTGTACGGGGTGACCATCGCTCTTGAGCGTGGCAGACACCGGACGACCTTTCTCATCCAGATTCAGCGCTACTTCTTCGGGGTTGAACCAGATTTTTTTGCCAGCCGCATCTTCGCGATAGTAGGTTTCATTCAGCACCATGCCTTGCGTGAGCAAATTGACGAAAGGCTCATCGAATTTCACCAGACCGAAATCTCGCATGACCTTGGTCCAGAAGCGCGCGTACAGCAGATGCAGCACAGCGTGCTCGATGCCACCGATGTACTGGTCCATGGGCATCCAGTAATCATTACGTTCATCGACCATAGCCTTGCCACTACCCGGCGAGCAGTAGCGCATGTAGTACCAGGATGAATCGACGAAGGTATCCATGGTGTCGGTCTCGCGGCGGGCAGCCTTGCCGCAGCTCGGGCAATCGACCTTCAGGAATTGTTCGTGCTTGTTGAGCGGATTGCCGGAGCCGTCAGGCACGCAGTCTTCGGGCAGCACCACGGGCAAATCTTTTTCTGGTACCGGTACATCACCACAGTCGGGGCAGTGAATGATGGGTATGGGTGTGCCCCAGTAACGCTGGCGTGAAATACCCCAGTCGCGCAGACGGTAGGTGATTTTTTTCTCGCCCAGTCCTTTGGTGGCAAGGTCGGCCGCAACTGCATCAACCGCAGCTTGATAGCCGAGACCGTCATATTTGCCGGAATTGATGCAGCGACCCTGCGTTTTGTCCGCGTACCACTCTTGCCAGGCGTCGGTGCTGTAGCTCTGGCCTTCGATTGCAATCACGGCTTCAATCGGCAGCTGGTATTTTTTCGCAAACGCGAAATCACGTTCATCATGCGCGGGTACGCCCATCACCGCGCCATCGCCATAAGTAATCAGTACATAGTTACCGACCCAAACATCAACGGCTTTGCCAGTCAGCGGATGCGTGACGGTGAGGCCGGTGGGCATGCCTTTCTTTTCCATCGTGGCCATGTCGGCCTCGATCACGCTGCCTTGCTTGCATTCGGCGATGAAAGCAGCCAGCGCAGGATTGGATTGCGCTGCGAGCGTTGCCAGAGGGTGCTCGGGGGCAACTGCGCAAAAAGTGACGCCCATGATGGTATCGGGGCGGGTGGTAAATACCCACATCTTGCCGTCATTGATCAACTGGCCACTGGCATCGCTGATCTGATGCGGGAAAGCGAAGCGCACACCCGTGGATTTTCCTATCCAGTTCGCTTGCATGATGCGCACGCGTTCAGGCCAGCCGGGCAGCTTGTGCTCGACGTGATCGAGCAGCTCTTCAGCGTAATCGGTGATGCGCGCGTAATACATCGGGATTTCGCGTTTCTCGATCACAGCACCGGAGCGCCAGCCACGACCATCAATGACCTGCTCGTTGGCGAGGACGGTTTGATCGATCGGATCCCAGTTCACCGTGCCGGTTTTTTTGTAGATAATGCCTTTTTCCAGCATCTTCAGGAACATCCACTGGTTCCATCGATAGTAATCCG
>JBIIEY010000015.1:0-15262 GCA_044237595.1 Burkholderiaceae bacterium
GTGGGCATGAGGTGTCTTAATGCGAATTATCGGAGCCATCTGCGATGGCGTTTTCAGGATTCATGAAGATAGGGCGACCATCAGGGGTGTTAAGTGGGATCAGCACTTCCTTGCCGCCTTCATCGCGCAGCAGGGCGCATAAGGTATGACTGGAGCGCAGTTCGCCTTCGAGCTGAACCTCAATATCGGCAATCACGAGCTCGACACCGGACAAAATCTGTTTGACTTTCATGGGTTCTCCTTGGAATGACAGCGTGAGATAGATGCGGGAAGCAGTGTAGTCATTTTCACGGTCGTTTGCATGACGCGAATATAATCCACGCGTGCTGAATATTCCGATTTTATTGCTGCGCTGGCCTTTGCCCGCCCTGATGGCCTGGGCCGGCAGTTGGCTTGTGTATGGATTTCTGCAAAAAGCCGGCGTCACCCTCTGGCTGGCTTTGAGTGCTGCGACCGCCTTGGGTGCGCTGCTCAGTGTGCTGGCGGGCACTTTCTGGCGACGTGTTGCGGTGGCGGCAGGTTTTCCATTATCGCTGCTGTTGTCGGGCGCGGTCAGCTTGCCGGCCTGGGCGTGGTTACTGCCGCTGGTCATTGTGGCATTGGTGTATCCGATGAATGCCTGGCGTGATGCGCCCTTGTTCCCGACACCGGCCGGGGCACTCGCCGGCATGGGGATTTCTGCGCCACTCAAAGCGGGTGCGTCCATTCTTGATGCGGGTTGTGGTTTGGGTCATGGCTTGCGTGCATTGCGATCTGCCTACCCTCAGTCCAAGTTACACGGTATTGAATGGAGCTGGCCATTGCGCGCATTGACTGCTTTGCTCTGCCCGTGGGCGAAGATACGCCAAGGTGATATGTGGGCCGCAGATTGGTCATTGCATGACATGGTGTATTTGTTTCAGCGACCTGAAACCATGCCGCGTGCCGTAGAAAAAGCAGCGGCCGAGCTGCAAGCCGGCGCATGGCTGGCCAGTCTCGAATTTCCTGCAGAAGAATTAAAAGCCACCGCGGTACTGCGTACAGTGGAAGGCAAACCGGTGTGGTTGTATCGTGCACCGTTTCAGCGAATTCGCTAATCCGGTCAACACGCGCTTCATCCTCAAGCTCTACGCATAGGGCTCTTGTCAGATTTCGATTTTCGTTCCCAGTTCTACCACCCGGTTCGGCGGGATACGGAAGAAGTCTGATGGCTTGGCGGCGTTTTGCATCATCCATGCAAACAAACGTTCGCGCCACAAGGCCATGCCCGGCAGATTGCTGGGAACGATGGTATCGCGCGCCAGAAAGAAGGACGTGTCAGACAATTCCAGTGTGAGGCCATGCTGCTGTTCGAGTAACTTCAGCACGGTGTTGATGTCGGGCGTCTCTTTGAAACCATGGACCGCACGCACAACGTAGATGTTGCTCCCCAACTCGCTGATGGTCAGGCGTTCTTCATCGCGCACATAAGGCACGTCCCAGATGGAGAGCTTGAGGAATATGACGCGCTCATGCAGTACGCGATTGTGCTTCAGGTTGTGTAGCAGTGCCACTGGCACGAAATCAATATGCGCCGTAAGAAAGACGGCTGTGCCTTCCACGCGATGTGGTGGATGCGCGAGCAGCGACTCAACAAACTCGGGCAGGTGGATGGAATCATGGACAACGCGTTCACGTAATAACCTGCGACCTTTGTACCAAGTGGTGAGCATCACAAAGCAGATCGCACCCAGCATCAGCGGATACCAGCCGCCATCCTTGACCTTGATCAGGTTCGCGGTCCAGAAAGAGAAGTCGACGATAAAAAATACTGTAGCGAGTGCAACCACCAGTACAGGATGAATTTTCCATTCCCTGTACATGACTACGGCCAGAAGGCTGGTGGTAATGAGCATGGTGGTCGTTACCGAAATGCCATAGGCGGCTGCCAGATTGCCGGATTCGCGGAATTGAATCACGGTGAAAATCACCAGCACCAGCAGCAGCCAGTTCACCATCGGCATGTAAATTTGCCCGCGTTCGGTGTCAGAGGTGTGAAGAATTTGCATGCGCGGCAGGAAGCCCAGCAATATGCCTTGATTGGCGAGCGAGAATGCACCTGAAATGACCGCTTGCGAAGCAATCACTGTCGCAATAGTCGCCAAACCAATCATGGGCCATAGCGCCCAGGACGGCAGCATCAGGAAAAACGGATTACTCGCCGCATCTGGCTGTGACAGCAGTAGCGCGCCTTGGCCAAAGTAATTGACCAGCAAAGCAGGCAGTGCGACTAGTAGCCAGGCCAGGCGTACGGGCTTGCGGCCGAAGTGCCCCATGTCCAGATACAGCGCCTCGACACCGGTGACCACCAGTACCACTGAGCCCATCACGATATAAGCTTGCAGCGTATGCTCGCTGATGAAGTTGGCGGCATACATAGGATTGACGGCGTTCAGTATGCCGGGATTATCAAGAATATTGATCACGCCAAAGCCCGCGAGCGTCGCGAACCAGATCAGCATCACAGGGCCAAAGAATCGGCCCACAGCGGCAGTTCCGTAGCGTTGTATCAGGAATAAGCCAATCACGATCAGCAAGGTAATCGGGATCACAAAGCGTTTCATATCAGGATGAACGACCTCCAGCCCCTCGACCGCAGACAACACCGAGATCGCAGGCGTGATTACCGATTCGCCCAGCAGCATGCAGGCACCCAGCGCACCTAGCATCAGAAGCAGGGTGTAGGACTTGCGGTCAGCACGCGCCGAACGCAGCGCCAGTGCCATTAGCGAAAGCACGCCGCCTTCGCCTTGATTGTCTGCGCGCAAAACAAAGGCGACATATTTGAGCGTGACGACCAGCAGCAGTGCCCAGAAAATCATCGAGATAATGCCCAGTACGGCGCTCTCGGAAAAAGGTATGCCGTGCTCGGGACTGAAGCACTCTTTTAACGCATACAGAGGACTGGTGCCGATATCGCCAAAGACGACACCAATCGCAGCGATAACAAGCACGGGCAGGGGTGCGTGATGGTGACCGTCGCTGCCCGTGATACTGACGGGCCGCATGACTGAGGACTGGGAAAATTCGGGGTTACTGATCGACAAGATGCATTCCTGATGGTTTTGATTGGGTGCCGATTCGACGCTGGCAAGGTGGCTTCTTCATTCTGGCATTAGGTGCAAAACTAAAGGCGCTGTATCCCAGCTTTCGCTGGGATGACGGTGGCAATTTTACGGTTGCCCAGGCAAACAACACCGTACCAAGGCATGGCGCAGTGGGGATTGGTTCTTCGGAAGTCATCCCGCGATAAACCGCATCGATTAAAGCTTGATCCGTTTGTCTGACTTGGTGCTGACAATCAATTCGACTGCGATTTTTACGGTAGCGGGCGCGTCACGACAACGGCACCGCGCAGCTGGCCGACGCCGTAGCCGGTCGCCTGATCATTCGGATATTCAATGCGAAGTTTTTCGGCAAGCGGTGCGGCGATATCTTGTGCAGATCCGTGGCAGCTCAGGCACTGCGGCTGAACCGCGATCGCTTTTGCATAGCGCAGTTCACTCTTGCCGTGGCCATTGTCGGCGACTTGCCAGTATTCGATATCCGCGGCTTTCTCGCCTTGAGACAGGCGGGCTTCGAATTGCGTCAGCGCTTCCTTTTGCCATGCGTTTGGCACGCCCATATTTTGATTGCGGACGCGCGTACCAACGCGGGTGACTTTGGCATCGTTGGCGATGGAGAGTTGGCGCGCAATCGCGGGTGCCGATTCTTTGCAGACGCTGACCGCGGCGACCGGGCCGTCGGTCGACATCGCCGCTTTGAGTTTCTGTCCGAGCTGACCGAGCAGATCGCCGGCGATGCTGCGCGTGGATTGAACGAGGCCGGCATCAATGCTTGATGGTGGCGTGTTATCTGCCCCCGCCATACCCGTGATTAGCAACAAGCAAAGGCCGAAGGTACGGCGATCGATAAACTTTTGAAAAACATTCATGGGGTTCTCCAGTTAAGCCCGCGATTATAGTCCTCCGGACGGTCTCGCTACTGATGAAAATCCTCGTGTTTGCCTCGGGTGAACTGCATCCGGCCTGCAATTCGTCCTTCAGGAATTCCAAATTGTCCGTTTGCCGTGCGTGTTAGACAATAGGGTTTTCCCCAATGTGTCAGGTATGCGCCATGTCCACCCAGACTCCCGATGTTGATCAACTGAGCCAGTGGATTGGTCGTACCGAAACCAGGACGGATCTTATTGCCCTGGGTAAGGCGAGCACCCTGGCCGCGACGCTGGATTTGGCGTCTTCGCCGGTCGAAGGTGATGCCTTGCCGCCCTTGTGGCACTGGATGTATTTCTGGTCTGTGAGCCCGGCGTCCTTGATCGGGCCGGATGGTCACCCGCAGCGCGGCGGCTTCCTGCCACCGGTGACGCTGCCCCGCAGAATGTGGGCCGGCAGTCGCGTTATTTTTCGCGCTGCCTTGCCCGTGGGTGCTACGGCCGAGCGGACTTCGGTGATCAAGTCGGTAAACGTCAAGCAGGGTAAATCGGGCCCGCTGGTTTTTGTCACGGTAGCGCATGAGGTCGCCGTCAATGGCGAGCCCGTCATTCTGGAAGAGCACGACATCGTGTATCGCGACCCGCCGCAAGCGGGTGAGGCGCCAGCAATCCCCAAGGCGGCACCAACCGATGCGCAATGGTCAAGACAAATCGTGCCGGATCCGGTGCTGCTGTTTCGCTATTCCGCGCTGACCTTCAATGGTCATCGGATTCATTACGATCGCATTTACGTAACCGAGGTGGAAGGCTATCCCGGCCTGATCGTGCATGGGCCTTTGATTGCCACTTTGCTGATCGGACTCGTGGCGCGTGAATTGCCTGGACGCGAAATCAGCTCGTTTGCGTTTCGCGCAGTAAGCCCCTTGTTTGATATCGAGCCGTTTAGCGTGCATGGGCGTCTGGAGCAGGATGGTCGAAGCGTCACGCTGTGGGCGGCCAATGCGCGCGGCGAGCTGGCCATGCAGGCCGAGGCAAGTCTGGCATGATTCGCGTTTGGCTACGGTCCGAGATCGGTGTGAGACGCATCGCTTTGCCTCCGGCCTTCGTCTGACAATCGACGAATCACGAATTTAATAATATCGAATACCCGCAAAGGAGAGACCATGCGCCCCCTGGACGGAATCACCGTCGTCACACTGGAACACGCGATTGCCGCGCCGTTTTGCACGCGCCAGCTGGCCGATCTCGGTGCTCGCGTGATCAAGATTGAGCGTCCCGGCGTGGGGGATTTTGCGCGCGCTTACGATGATCGCGTCAAAGGCATGTCATCGCATTTCGTCTGGGTGAATCGCTCCAAAGAAAGTCTGTCGCTGGATGTGAAACACCCTGAGGCGAGTGTGATCCTTGATCGCCTGCTGGCCAAGGCGGATGTGCTGGTGCAGAACCTGGCTCCGGGTGCGGCGGCGCGTTTGGGTTTGTCATTCGAGGCGCTGTCATCGCGTTTCCCCGGGCTGATTGTTTGCGATATCTCGGGTTACGGATCAGATGGTCCTTATCGCGACAAAAAAGCCTACGACTTGCTGATTCAGAGTGAATCAGGTTTTCTGTCCGTTACGGGTACTGAAGACACACCCGCTAAATCCGGCGCATCGATCGCCGATATCGCCGCTGGCATGTACGCATACACGAATATTCTTGCAGCGCTGATTCAGCGCGGCCGCACCGGCAAAGGCTGCCAGATTGATGTGTCCATGCTTGAGAGCATGACCGAGTGGATGAGCTTCCCGCTGTACTACGCCTATGAAGGTGCGCCGCCACCGGTGAGAGCGGGTGCCGCTCATGCAACGATTTATCCCTACGGGCCTTTCCCGGCAGGTGACGGCAAGATTGTCATGTTGGGTTTGCAGAACGAGCGCGAGTGGGTGCTGTTCTGCGAGAAAGTGTTGCTGCAGCCGGCGCTGGCGACCGATACGCGCTTTGATTCAAGCAGCAAACGCAGCAGCGCGCGCAAGGCGCTCTACGAAATCATTTGCAGCAGTTTTGCCGCACTCACAGCCGAACAGATCATCGAACGTTTGGACGATGCACCTATCGCTTGCGCGCGCTTGAACGATATGCACGAGCTCTGGGATCATGCGCAGTTACGCGCTCGCGATCGCTGGGCCAGCGTGGCTTCGCCCGCGGGTGAGGTCAGGGCGCCACTGCCTCCGGGTGTCAGCAGCGCATGGGAAGCGCGCATGGATGCCATTCCCGCACTGGGTGAACACACCCGTGCGATTCTGGCTGAGCTGGGCTACGCCGCCGATGCGGTCGATGTGCTGGCAACCGAGAAGGCGATCTGAATGTCTACCCTGCCAAGCATGCCAACAATGTCTGCGGTACCGGTGTCTTACTTGTTTGTTCCCGGCAGTCGCCCAGAGCGCTTCGATAAGGCACTGGCGGCGGGCGCTGATGCGGTGATCATTGATCTGGAAGATGCAGTCTCGCCGGTGGACAAAGACAGCGCTCGCGCATCGGTCGCCGCGTGGCTGTCGGCAGACAAGCCGATTTGCCTGAGGATCAACACACCCGACACCGAGTGGTTTGCGGCCGATCTGGCGCTGTGCGCCCATCCCGGCGTGGCGGCGGTCATGCTGCCCAAGGCGGCACAGGTTGCGGATATTGAGCGCCTGCGCAAAGCGGGTGCCCGGCGGGTACTGCTGCTGATCGAAAGCGCCCAGGGTTTTATGAACCTCTCCGCGCTGGCGGCGGTAGAAGGGGTGGAGCGGCTGGCGTTCGGCAGCATTGATTTTGCGGTCGACCTTGGCATCGAGGGGGATGATCGCGAGCTGGATTACTTCCGCTCCAAACTGGTGCTGGCTTCGCGGGTGGCTGGCATTGCGCCGCCGATTGATGGCGTCACCACGGCGATCGATGACAGGATCGTGCTGGCTTCGGAGACCCTGCGCGGCAAGCGTTTCGGGTTCGGTGGCAAGCTCTGCATTCATCCGGCACAGTTGGCCGTGGTTCATGCCAGCTATCTGCCAGAGGCTTCCGAAGTGGACTGGGCGGAGCGCGTTCTGGTGGCGACCGCCGCCAGTCAGGGCGCTGCGGTGGCTGTGGATGGGAAGATGGTCGACCGTCCGGTGATCCTGAAGGCAGAACGGATTTTGGCGCGGGCAGGTCGGGCAGCCTAGCTTTTTCTGGCAGGGTCGGCGCGTGCGATCGTTGATTTCACTTGCTTTTGGGCATGCTTCGAGATACTCTGTATACAGAATACAGTACTCGATAGCCGCTTTATGACCGACATCACACCACTCAATGCCGCGCCCGATCTCGCCGAACAGGCGTATCAAGCCATCATCGACGCCATCTGCGATGGTCGTTATGTGGCCGGTCAGCGCATCACGCAAGAGGCGCTGGCCGAGAGTCTGGCGGTGTCGCGTCAGCCCATCCTTCAAGCCCTTTTGCTGTTGAAGCGCGACGGTCTGGTGATTGATGCCGGTGGCCGCGGCGTGATGGTGGCGCCGCTGACCGCGGACCATATCGCCAATCTTTATCAGGTTCGTTCTGTACTTGATGGGCTGGCTGCCCGCGAAGCTGCGCGACGTCAGGCCAATCTGTCGTTTCGTCTGATTGGTGCGGGTCGCGCCGCCACCCGTGGCCGGGATCTGCGCGCGATGATCGAGGCCGACATTGCCTTTCACCGTGCCATCTACGAAGCAGCCGGCAATCCCGTGCTGCTGCAGGCAGCCGAGCGCAACTGGAATCACATACGCCGCATCATGGGGGTGACCCTCAGTCAGGCCGGCGCTCGTCATGCGGTCTGGGATGAACATGAAAAAATGCTGGAACTGATCGTCTCCGGTCGACCGGACGCGGCCCAGCAGCAGGCCTTGCTCCATTGCGAAAAAGCCGGTGAATCGTTGGTTGCCCGTCTTGGCAGTACCGGCGATACCGCTCCTGACAAGGCCGCCGATACGCATTCAAATTCAAAACCAATTTCCCAATCCAATTCTGATAGCCACCAAAGGAGACAGGCATGAAACTCACTCAGGAACAACTCGATCAGTTCGACCGCGACGGTTATCTGTTCTTCCCTTCGCACTTCACGGCCGAAGAAATGAAGACCCTCACCGACGAAGTACCGAACCTCTACGCACAGGACCGCGCGGAGAATATTCGCGAAAAGGGCAAGACAGCAGTGCGTACCAATTTTGCTGCGCACATGTACAGCGAGCCGTTTGCACGCCTGGCGCGTCATCCGCGCATGGTCAAGCCGGTGGAGCAATTGTTCGACGAGAAGCTCTACATGCACCAGTTCAAGGTCAACGGCAAGATGGCCTTCGACGGCGACATCTGGCAATGGCATCAGGATTACGGCACCTGGCTTAATGATGACCAGATGCCTGAAGCACGCGCGATGAACGTGGCGATCTTCCTTGACGAGGTCAATGAGTTCAACGGCCCGCTGATGTTCATCCCCGGCAGCCACAAGATGGGCGCGCTCGAAGCGGGTCACGATACTTCCACCACCAGCTATCCGCTGTGGACCATCAGTAATGACAATATCCGAACGCTGGTTGATCAGGGCGGCATCGTTGCACCGAAAGGTCCTGCGGGTTCTATGCTGCTCTTCCACGGCTGTCTGGTACATGGCTCTGCGCCCAACCTCTCACCCTGGAATCGTGTGACGGTATATCTGAGCCTGTGCGCGGTATCGAACCACATTCGCCGCTTCAAGCGCCCCGGCTATATCGCGCATCGCGACTTCACGCCGATCGAGTGTTTGCCCGATGATTGCCTGGTCAAGTCGTATCCGGTTGATCTGCCGTGGAAAGACGGCACGCCGGTCAGCGAGCAGCACGGTATGCCTGATGGCATGGCCGCCTGAGTCCGGGGATATCGATGAATCTTTTCGCAAAACTGCAGCAGCGCGCTGCAGAAGGCAAGCCCGTGCGTGTTGGCATGATAGGTGCGGGCAAGTTCGGCTCGATGTATCTGTCGCAGGTACCGCGTACGCCGGGCATTCACATGGTGGGCATTGCTGACCTCTCGCCCGATCGTGCCAAAGCGGCCTTGCGCAATGTGGGCTGGAAAGAAGACAGCTTCACAGCGACCTCGCTCGAGGCAGCGGCAAAGCAGGGCAATACCGCCATCATTGATGACGGCATGGCGCTGATCAAGTCACCGCACATCGACATCATTATTGATGCCACCGGTAATCCTGCGATCGGCATCGCACATGTGTTGGCTTGCTGCGAACATGGCAAACACATCGTGATGGTGAACGTGGAAGCCGATGCACTCGCCGGTCCGCTGCTTAAGAAACGCGCCGACGAAGCGGGTATCGTGTATTCACTTGCTTATGGTGATCAGCCTGCTTTGATTTGCGAAATGGTCGATTGGGCTCGTGCCGCCGGTTTTTCGGTGGTGGCCGCAGGCAAGGGCACCAAGTATTTGTCCAGCTATCACAGCTCCACGCCGGATACGGTCTGGCAGCACTACGGACTGACTGCCGAAGACGCTGCCAAAGGCGGCATGAACGCGCAGATGTTCAACAGCTTCTTAGATGGCACCAAGAGCGCGATTGAAATGGCCTCAGTGGCGAACGCCACCGGACTCTCTGCACCGACCGGCTTGCGTTTTCCGGCCGTTGGTGTCGATGATCTGTCCCGCATTTTGATACCGAAAGCTGATGGCGGCATTCTGGATACCCGCGGTCAGGTGGAAGTGATCTCGAGTCTTGAGCGTGATACGCGTCCGGTATTCCGCGATTTGCGTTGGGGTGTGTATGTCACCTTTGCTGCTGACAGCGAGTATGTGGCGCGCTGCTTCCGCGAGTATGGTCTGGTTACTGATCCTAGTGGCCAGTACTCGGCGATGTACAAGCCGTATCACTTGATTGGTCTTGAGTTGGGTATCACGGTCGCTTCGATTGGTGTACGTGGCGAATCAACCGGCGCACCGATTTGCTGGCACGGCGATGTGGTGGCTACCGCCAAACGCGATCTGGCTGCTGGTGAGATGCTTGATGGTGAGGGTGGTTTTACTGTGTACGGCAAGCTGTTCCCGGCACAGGAGTCGATTGCGCTGGGTGGTTTGCCGCTGGGTCTGGCACATGGCGTGAAACTGCTCAAGTCGGTCAAGGCTGGTCAGGCGGTGAGCTGGAGTGATGTCGCGTTTGATGCGAATTCAACGGCGGTGAAATTCCGACGGGAGATGGAGCAGGTGTTTGGAGCGGCGCAGGGGTGAAGCTAGGGCAATAACCTGGCGGTAATGTGTTTAGGCAAGAGACTGACAGGCGCAATGCTTTCGGTTGATGTATTACGCCAAGCGTAATACTCTTGGTCTATGATCCAGTCGTTCCAATGTGTCGAGACGCAGGCATTATTGAGGGTGGTAGCCCGAGGCGATTGCGCGCCATTCAGTCGGTCGCCGAGCGTAAGCTGGCGCAGCTAGACGCAGCCAAGACGCTGGATTTTTTACGCTCGCCGCCGGGCAACCGGCTCGAAGCGCTCAAAGGAGACCGCGCCGGCCAGTACAGCATCCGCGTGAACGACCAGTTTCGTGTGTGCTTTACGTGGAGCGACAGTGGCCCGGCCCGCGTTGAAGTTGTCGATTACCACTAAGGTGCAAGCATGAGTCGTCCCGTGAACCGGATGCGTCCAGTCCATCCTGGCGAAGTACTGCGAGAAGATTATCTGATCCCGCTTGAGATGAGCGTTAATGCGCTTGCGTTGGCATTGGCGGTGCCGGCAACACGCATCCATGAAATCGTGAAAGAACGTCGCGGTATCACGGCTGATACGGCTGAACGACTGGCGCATTATTTTGGTGGTGATGCCAGCTCATGGCTCGCACTTCAAGCTGACTATGATCTCAAGACCTTGCCGACCCGAGCAGAAATCGCGCGTCGTGTTCATCCCCGCAGCGAACTTGCGGACGTTTGATCGGGTTTGGCGCGATTCGTAAATGCAGGTATTGTGCGATGGATCCCAGCTTTCGCCGGGAGCGAGTGGGGAATTCGGGTCGCATGCGATCCGCCCACGCAGCAGTCATCACATGCAGGTGATGACAATTGTTAGGCAAACGGCCTCTCAAATGTCATCCCGGCGCAGGGTGTAGCGGGGGTTTCAGACCGCCTGCGGTCTGCCCGCGAAACGGTCATGGCGTACTCGCCATGACGCGCCCTGCAAGGGGGGATCCAGCGGCTTTCGAATTTTCAATGATTCGATAAAAATTCCAGCTCCACTGAGCAGCCCCAACGGCTCACCAGAATTTTCACCGGTCAGTTTTCAGAGTTGCCTTAAATCGATGTTGAAATAGGCTTATCCAGATCCAACTCCAACTTCGCTGCAATCTCCCGCATCTCATCTGCAGTTTTCTTGCCCGCATAAACTTCCGCCAGTGCAGTGTAAGCAATCCACTTCGCATCGACTTCAAAGAAATCTCGCAAACTGGCTCGTGTATCGCTGCGACCAAAGCCATCCGTACCCAGCGTGACAAAGTGTGCCGGCACATAGGCGCGTATGCTCTCGGGCACGGCGCGTACATAGTCGGAAACGGCAATCACAGGTGCCTTGTTGCCCTTGAGATGTTTGGTGACCCAGGCCTCATCATCCGATTGCTGCAGACGACGATTGCGTTCACAGGCGATGCCATCACGCGCCAGTTCCGAAAAGCTGGTCACACTCCAGACTTCCGTCTTGATCGAAAAAATCCCCTCCAGTAAATCTGCAGCGGCCATCGCTTCTTTCAGCAAGGGACCGGCACCCAGCAGTCGGACTTCCGGTTTCTTCGAGGGTGATACACAGTGCATGCCGCGCAGGATGCCTTCGCGTGCGGTTTTAGGCATGCTGGGCTGGGCTTCGTTTTCGTTGGTGACCGTGACGTAGTAAAACACGTCTTCGTTTTTCTGCAGCATCCTCTGCATGCCATCATCCACGATCACGGCCAGTTCATAGGCATACGCGGGGTCATAAGAAATGCAATTCGGTATCGATGCCGAGACCAGATGACTGCTGCCATCCTGATGTTGCAAGCCTTCACCGCCTAGCGTCGTGCGACCCGAAGTGGCGCCGATCAAAAAGCCGCGCGCGCGCTGGTCAGCCGCAGCCCAGATCAGATCACCAATGCGCTGAAAGCCAAACATCGAGTAATAGATATAGAAGGGCAGCATAGGCAAGCCATGCACGGCATAGCTGGTGGCTGCGGCCGTCCAGGAAGAAATCGCGCCAGCTTCGGTAATGCCTTCTTCCAGAATCTGTCCGTCTTTGGCTTCGCGGTAGTACAAGATGGAGCCGATGTCTTCCGGTTGATACAACTGCCCCTGCGACGAATAAATACCAACCGTCTTGAACAGATTGGCCATGCCGAAAGTGCGCGCCTCATCAGCCACGATAGGTACCACATGCTTGCCCAGTGTTGCGTCTTTGAGCAGGTTGCCCATCATGCGCACCAGTGCCATCGTGGTGGACATTTCCTTGCCATCGGCTTCGAGCGCGAATTGCGCATGTGATTCCAGCGGCGGCACTGCTATTGGCAGGTGCTGATCAACACGACGTGGCATGAAGCCACCCAACTCGGCGCGCCGTGCGTGCAGGTGACGCATCTCCGGGCTGTCATCGGCGGGCTTGTAGAACTCGAGATTCTCTACTTGCGCATCAGTAAGCGGCAGTTTGAAGCGATCACGGAATTCCACCAGATCTTGTTGCTCGAGTTTCTTTTGCTGGTGCGTGGTCATCTTGCCCTGACCGGCGGTACCCATGCCAAAACCTTTTTTGGTTTGCGCAAGAATCACCGTCGGTGCGCCGTTGTGATTCACCGCAGCGTGATAAGCCGCATAAATTTTGCGCAGATCATGGCCGCCGCGTTTGAGCCTATCGATTTCTTCGTCGGTGAGCGTAGCACCGATGGCCTGCAGGCCGGGGCTTTGACCAAAGAAATGTTCGCGATTGAACGGACCATCATTCGCTGCAAAGGTTTGCAGCTGTCCGTCCACCGTGCGGTTGAGCGCATCGACGAGCTCGCCATTGGCATCACGCGCGAACAGCGGATCCCAGTCGGAGCCCCACAAGAGTTTGATGACATTCCAGCCGGCGCCGCCAAACAGCGTTTCCAGTTCATCGACGATGTGACCATTGCCGCGCACCGGACCATCAAGACGCTGCAGATTGCAGTTGATGACGAAGACCAGATTGTCGAGTTTCTCGCGCGAGGCCAGCGAGAGTGCTGCCAATGATTCCGGTTCATCCATCTCGCCATCACCGAACACGCCCCACACTTTGCGTGGCTGTGGCGCTAGTAACCCACGATGTTCGAGGTAGCGCATGAAGCGCGCCTGATAAATCGAGCTGATCGGGCCTATGCCCATCGAGCCGGTCGGGAATTGCCAGAAGTCCGGCATTAACCAGGGATGCGGGTAAGACGAAAGACCTTGCACACCTTTGGCCTTGGCGCTGATTTCCTGACGATAGTGCGCGAGGCTGTCGGCGCTCATGCGCCCCTCAAGGAAAGCGCGTGCGTAAATGCCCGGCGCAGAGTGCGGCTGGAAATACACCAGGTCACCGCCAAATTCAGCGGTGCGCGCACGGAAAAAATGATTGAAACCGACCTCAAACAAATCGGCTGCCGAGGCATAGCTGGCGATGTGACCGCCGAGCTCGCCGTATGCGCGATTGGCACGTACGACCATCGCCAATGCATTCCAGCGCAAAATGCCTGCGATCGTTTCTTCGGTAGCCACCGCATCCGAGCCACCGGGGTAGGGTGCTTCATCCTGCGGGCGTATGGTGTTGATGTAGGGGGTGATGCGTGCATCGCGCCATTGCAGACCCGCCTCGCGGGCCGCATTCGAGAGCTGCGAGAGCAGAAAACGCGCGCGATCCGGTCCCGAAGATTCGAGCACCGAATGCAGCGCTGCGATCCATTCGGCAGTTTCTTGCTCATCAAGATCGAGTTGCTTTATCAGCTGCTCGGGGCTGGTCATGTCCATACGGATCTCCGGGAAATGCAATTTGTTATGAATGCGCTAAGTTAAGGTATTTCCCACCGCAGGTGCTACCGAAAAAACTCGCCAAATAGCGCGTAAGCGGCATAAAATACTGAAAATTATAAAATTTATGGATTAATATGTCAGAAAACCTCGATAGCACAGATTTTCGGATTCTTGATAGCCTTCAGCAGGATGCCAGCCTGACCAACGTCGAGCTGGCCGGCAAGGTCAGCCTGTCTCCCTCCCCAACGCTCTCGCGCGTGAAAAAACTGGAAGCTGATGGCGTGATCTCGCGCTATGTTGCGCTGGTCGATCCCCATGCACTTGGCTTGAAGGTGAATGTGTTCGTGCGCGTGTCACTGGAAAAACAGGAAGCTGCTGCGCTCGAGCATTTCGAGAAGGCGGTCAGTCACTTTGATGAAGTGATGGAGGTGTATCTGATGACGGGTGATGAAGACTATCTGCTGCGCATTGTGGTGCCCGACATTCAGGCGCTCGAACGCTTCATTCTAGAAAACCTGACGCGCATACCGGGTATCAAAAATATCAAATCGAGCTTCGCGCTCAAACAAGTGAAATATAAAACAGCCTTGCCGATTCCTGATCGTTTGCGCTGACGCAGCACCATGTTTTGCTGGACAGCTGCCGGTAGTCACCGTTGTGAGCGATCAAGATAGCCCCAATGCACGTTGTCAGAATCCGAGTGGCCCCAACACTCGCATGAGGACACTATGGAACAAACTGCATTGACATCAACCCAGCGCTACGACCCCGATCAATTATTGGCTTCGCTGATTGGCAAGCTCAATCTCAAAAATGATGCAGCGCTCTCGCGCGCACTGGAAGTGTCACCGCCGGTGATCAGCAAGATTCGTCATCGCCGGTTGCCGGTCACCGCATCGCTGCTCATTCGCATGCATGAGGTCAGTGCGCTGTCTATTCATGAACTGCGTCAGCTAATGGGCGATCGGCGTGGCAAATTCAGGATCAGTGACAAGCATTTCAAACCTAAATAAGGCGACAGCGGCTCAGTCTGAGAAGAGCTATTTCTCTCTCAATGTATTGAGCTCTTCGAGCGTGTTGATGTTTGCAAATGCGGCCTCGTCTGCGAAGTGGGCCTCAGCCTCACGCTGCATCGAAAACCACGCATCCATTTTTCGCCCACCCTTGCCGAGATAATCGGCAAGGTTATTTTTCAGATGTGCAGACAGAATGCAAAACACCGGGTGCCGCTGCCGTGTCGCGCCCTCGCCAGTTACGGCAACACCGATATCGGCTTTCGCAGATGTGAGTGCCTCTGACAATTTTTCAACCAGGTCCATAGGAAGAAGGGGGGA
>JBIIEY010000189.1:0-4619 GCA_044237595.1 Burkholderiaceae bacterium
ATACACATGGGAAAACATCAAACCTCAGGTCGATCACGTGATCTTCCCCGATGGCAAGCGCATCATTCTGCTCGCCGAAGGTCGCCTGGTGAATCTGGGTTGCGGCACGGGTCACCCATCGTATGTGATGAGCTCCTCGTTTGCGAACCAGACGATTGCGCAGATCGAACTGTTCACCAACACCAAGGCGTATCCAATCGGTGTTTACACCTTGCCCAAGCACCTCGATGAAAAAGTCGCGCGTCTGCAGCTCAAAACGCTCAATGCGCAGCTGACTGAATTGTCCGCGGAACAAGCGGCTTACATCGGTGTGACCACGCAAGGTCCGTTCAAGCCTGAGCACTACCGCTACTAATCGCAGTACGGATTTTGCATCACCGGGCTCACGAGGTCCGGTGATGCACGGATTCTTTCACCGACTCGGCTTACGCGCCACCCACACGCGTCACACATGCGCCTGCTGCTCCTCTGGCTGATCAATACAGTCGCGATTTTCGCCCTGCCCCATTTGCTCGACTCCGTGCAGGTCGACAGTTTCACTACCGCGCTGACCGCAGCGCTCGTTCTAGGGCTGGTCAATACGCTGATTCGCCCCGTGCTGATTCTGCTCACGCTGCCGGTGACTTTCCTGACGCTCGGGCTCTTTGTATTCGTGATCAACGGGCTGATGTTCTGGGCGGTCGCTGATCTGGTTCCTGGTTTTCAGGTCGCAGGATTTGGTGCCGCCGTGCTTGGCGCATTTGTCTACAGTCTGCTGTCCTGGCTGCTCTCGACTATCTTGATACGAAAAAAGTGATTTTTCAATGACTACTTCCGCTTTGAATACGCCCGCGATCAGTATGGAATTTTTCCCGCCCAAGACTACCGAGGGTGCGGACAAACTGCGCGCGGCGCGCGTGCAGCTAGCTGAACTCGGGCCTGAGTATTTTTCGGTCACGTTTGGTGCTGCCGGCTCGACTCAGGCTGGCACGCGCGACACCGTACTCGAAATTCAACGCGAAGGTCACAAGGCTGCGCCGCATTTGTCCTGCATAGGACGCAGCCGCACCGAGCTGCGCGAGATCATCTGTGAATACAAGTCGCACGGAATACGCCACATCGTTGCCTTGCGAGGCGATCTGCCCAGTGGTTTTGGAGGTATTTCAGGCGAGTTCAGTCATGCTAGCGAGCTTATCGAATTCATACGCGCTGAAACTGGCGACTGGTTTCATATCGAAGCCGCTGCCTACCCTGAGATGCATCCGCAGGCACGTTCACCACAAGACGATTTGCAGAACTTCATTCGCAAGATCAAAGCCGGTGCTAACTCGGCGATCACTCAATATTTTTATAATGCAGATGCTTATTTTCGATTCGCTGATGAGGTAAAAAAAGCCGGTGCCGATGTGCCAGTCGTTGCCGGCATTATGCCGATTACCAATTACACACAGCTCATGCGTTTCTCTGACATGTGCGGTGCAGAGATACCGCGCTGGGTTCGTCTGAAACTTGCCAGCTTTGGCGATGACAGCGCTTCTATTCGTGCTTTTGGTCTCGATGTGGTCACGCAGATGTGTGATCGGCTGATTGCTGGCGGCGCGCCCGGCCTGCACTTTTACACACTCAATCAGGCTGCGCCAACGATGGCGATCTGGCAGCGTATCGCGGGTCGCTGATCAGTCGGTCAGAATCACATCCAGCGGAATATCAAACGAGTCTGCCGGAAAATCGGCTTTTGTAATTGCATACGCAATACCGACGGCCAGCGGTCGAGGCGATTGCGCCAGCGTGCGATCGAAATAGCCGCCACCATAGCCGAGCCGATATTGTGCGTCGTTGTAACCTACGCAGGGCGCAAGGACCGCATCGGGCTTCACAAAATGTTCCTTGTCTGTCGGCGCCAGCGTACCGCTGGCATCGCGCGCCAGTGCATCGCCGGCCTGCCAGTGAACGAAGTGCAAAGGCTGATTTTTCTCCAGCACGACAGGCATCACCACCTGTATGCCGCGCCCAGGGAGGGTCGCATACAGTGAAGTCAGATCTGGCTCGCCCGCCATGGGCAGATAGGCGCCCAGCACGGACACTTGATGCGTGTCCAGCCATGCCAATAGTTTCGATGCAATGCGCTCATCTGCCTGCACCTTCATATCGGCCGACATCGTCTTGCGCGCTGCAATCAATGTCCTGCGCAGGTCTGCTTTTACGTTACTGTTTTTCATGGTTTGAAAGAATACTTGCGCGGTCGATTTATTTCGGTAGCGCATGCTATTCTAAACAGACTGTTTACTAATAGAAACCCGGAATTTGCATGACAACGAGAAGCTGGATCGCCCTGGGAATTTTTTGTGCTGTTGCGACGACGATGATGATGCCTTCGTCGGCGAATGCCGGGCGACGCGCACCGGTTGCGCTCAACGCCGCTGATGCGGACTTCATCGCCTTGCGAGAAGCTGCACTGCGCGGCGATATGGGCGAGGCGGGTCGTATCTCTGCGCGTTTGTCCGATTACCCTGTGCAGTCTTATATCGAATACTACAGGCTGTATCCACGGCTGGCATCGGCGCCTGAGGGTGAGGTACGCAGCTTTCTGTCCAAGCACGAAGGCACTGCCATCGGCGATCGTTTGCGTAATGACTGGTTGCTGCTGATAGGTCGTGCTCGCGACTGGCGCTTGTTTGATGAGCAGTATCCGAAATTCGTGCTCAACGATGATACGCAGCTCAAATGCTATGCGCTGTCATCGAAAATGGCCAAAGGCGAGAACGTCGCCAAAGCCGCACAGGATTTGCTGATACAACCCAAAGCCTACGGTGAAGCTTGCGTCGATCTGATCGGCCGCCTTCAGCGCGAAAAACAATTCAGTGAAGCCGATGTATGGAAGCAGGTTCGGCTCTCAGTAGAATTCGGCGTGTCGGGTACAGCTCGACGTATCGCGGCCTTCACGGATGTCAGCGAAAAGCAGCTGGTTCAGGCCATCGACAAACCCAATGCCATCGTCGATCAGGGTGCGAGCGGTTCAAAGGCCGCGCGCGAGTTGCTGATCATTGCCATTGGCCGCATTGCGCGTACGGATGTCGAGCGTGCTGCCAAAGCACTTGATCGCATTCAATCCCGATTGTCGGGTGAAGAGCTTGCTGCAGCCTGGGCGCAGCTGGCATTACCTGCGTCGCTGTCGCTGTCCAAAGATGCAGCGCTGTACTGGCGCAAGAGCTGGGGTGCGTTTTTGTCGCAAGAAGGATATCAGTGGCGTGCGCGTGCTGCCTTGCGTGAAGCCGACTGGCCCATGGTCGCCAAAGCCATCGAGAGCATGCCGCCTGATCTGCAGAAAGATCCAGCATGGATTTACTGGCGTGGACGCGCGTTGCTTGCCGCAGGTGCTGCTGAAGACGCACACAAATATTTTCAGTTGATTGCAGGGCAGCATAATTTTTACGGGATTCTTGCCATGGAAGAGCTTGGACTCAAAGTCTCGCCCTTGCCCCGACCCCAACCATCCAAGCCCGATGAAATTGCAGAGGCATCGAATAATCCCGGCCTTCGTAATGCACTGAAATTTTTCGACATGGAATTGCGCTTTGAGGGCAATCGCGAATGGAACTGGCAGCTACGTAAAATGAACGAACGCCAGCTGCTTGCTGCTGCCGAATTTGCGCGTCGCAATGAAGTGCTGGATCGCATGGTAACGACAGCAGATCGTACAAAGGTGGAACTCGATCTGACACAACGCTATCCGACACCGTATGACGACATCATGCAGACCGCCACGCGTCCGATTGGTCTGGATAAAGCTTGGGTCTATGGACTCATTCGCCAGGAATCGCGTTTCATTCGATCGGCACGCTCTCAGGTCGGGGCATCGGGTTTGATGCAGATCATGCCCGGCACGGCCACCTATGTCGCACGCAAAATTGGCATGGCGGGTTTCACGCTCAGCAGTCTGAATGACATCAAGACCAATATCACTCTGGGGACGCAATATCTGAACATGGTGCTGTCCAATCTCGGCGGCTCGCAAACGCTGGCAACAGCTGCCTACAATGCCGGGCCAGGTCGTCCGCGTCAGTGGCGTTCCACACTCAGCAAACCTGTCGAGGGTGCCATATTTGCCGAAACAATTCCCTTCACTGAAACGCGTACTTATGTAAAAAATGTGATGGCCAACACCACCTGGTATGCCGCCATGTTTGAAAACAAGCCTCAGTCCATGAAAATTCGACTGGGTACAGTGACACCGCGTGATGCAAATCTCGCCGAACTCGGTGATTTGCCGTGACTATCATGCATCACGATGCTGTTTTAGTGATTGGCGGCAGCGGTTTCATCGGCTCGCACATCGTGGCGCGGCTCGCTGCGGCTGGCCATCAGGTCGTCGTACCCACGCGCCACTTGCCGCGTGCGAGTCATTTGCTGGTGCTGCCCACCGTACAAGTAGTTGAAGCTGATATCCATGACGATGTCAAGTTGGATCGTCTGATTGCGCAAGCAGATGCGGTAGTCAATCTGGTCGGTGTGCTGCATTCAAAACCCGCTAGCCCCTGGGGTCCGCAATTCGAACAAGCCCATGTCGCGCTGCCACGGCGTATTGCGAAGGCATGCAGCAGGCTGGGCGTGAAGCGTTGCCTACACATGTGCGCACTCGG
>JBIIEY010000190.1:0-4592 GCA_044237595.1 Burkholderiaceae bacterium
ATGCTGTGGTTGAAACTCACGAGCCTCATGCCGCCGACGTATTGCAAATGTTCGCTGTCGGAGACAATGATGCCGCGCTATCCGATGCAGTCGCTGCCACCGAGCCCGAGCATAACCATGTAGAAGACATTATTCGACTGGCCCAGGGTGGGCCGGTATTGCCGCCCGAGGGCCTCTCGCTCAAGGAACGCATGGCAGAAATAGAGCGGGCCTTTATTGAGCAGGCACTGGATCGTTCCGATGGCAATGTCTCAAAAACTGCGCGTCTGCTGAATTTGCAACGCACCACGCTGATTGAAAAAATCGATAAATACCGACTGCGTTCTGCCTGAATCGAATTTGCAGTCAGCCTGAGAACCTGTCTCTTCAGGCCGCTGCGTCCTTGACAGAACCTTGTCGTACGTCTTTAGCAGTCAGCCTTTAAGTCGTAAGCGTGATCTTTTGCGCCTCACTGAGCCTGCCCATTATGGATATTGCAAGTATTGTCGGTGTTGTCGGTGCGCTGCTGGTGATTGCCATGGCCACCGGTGGCGACTTTGTGCGCTTCATCGATTTGCCATCGATACTCATTGTATTTGGCGGCACCTTTCTGTGCGTACTCGCAAAAAGCTCGATATCGGAATTCCGTGATGCCTACAAAACTGCGCGGGAAATACTCACCAGCCAGCCGACGCCACTGCCAGAGTTGATTGACGAACTAGTCGAGATTGGGCGCATCGCACGCTACGACGATCGCTGGATGATTACACTCGAGGACCGCGAATACACCGATCCCTTCATCGCCAAAGCAGTTCGTATGTGGGTCGATGGTATTGAGCACGGCGTGCTCAAGTATGCCTTGCTGCGTGAAATTGCCGAGGTCAGACTGCGCTTCGACAACGCGCGTGATTTTTTCAGCTATGCGCAAGAACTGGCGCCGGGTATGGGCATGATAGGCACCTTGCTCGGTCTGGTACTCATGATGGGCAATATGTCCGATCCGCGTTCGATCGGTCCCGGCATGGCCGTGGCCTTGCTGACTACGCTCTATGGTGCTGTACTCGCGAACGTTCTTCTCGGCCCGCTGGTGCAAAAAATCATGGGGCATGGCAAGCGCGCGCGTCGTAACTATGAACTGGCAATGGCCGGTGTCCTGTTCATCCACCAAGGTGGCGATCCGCGCTTATTACCCGATCTCTTGTTGGGTAACGCGCTCCCCCAGCAAGCCGAACTCGAAGCACCGTTGGCGAACGAAGCAGACGAAGAAAAGGCCACTGCCGAATGAACACGGCAGCAGCAGAGGCTGAAGAAGAGCCGGTAAAGATCGTCTCGCTGCTTGACGCCGTAATGCACGAAGAGGATGAGCAGCCAAAGCGACACGGTTCACCCTTGTGGATGACGACCTTCGCGGACATGATCACGCTGCTGTTGGCTTTCTTCGTGCTCATTCTTTCTTTCTCCGATCTGAACGTCAATCGTTTCAAAGACGTGAGCGGTTCTCTGCAAAAATCGCTCGGCAAGCAGGATGCACTGCCCACCGTGGTTGCACCGCCCGCAGAAACACAACTCGTTGCTGGCCCCACAAAAGAAACAGCGCCGCTACCCGAGCAGCTCGCACGTGATCTGGGCACATTGCAGAAATCACTGTCGATGGATCTGGTCGGAAAAAAAGTGCAACTGCGCACAGAAAACGGCAAGCTGGTTTTACAGTTGCCCGCGCGTGGCAGCGGCATCATGCCGCAGGAAATGGTCGATCTGTATGGTCGCATCGCCGATGCACAGGCGCAGGTGGAAAGCCGGGTTGAAATCCGCGAGGGCGGTGATGAAGATGAGCAGCGCAACGACACGGCGCGTCAGCTCAAGCAGTTACGCGAAATGCTCGCTAGCGAAATCGCCAAGGGTGAGGCGCAGGTCGAGCGTGATGGCGAGCGCATCGTCATTCGCATGGTGGTGCAGGGCAGCTTCTATTCGGGTAGCGCCGATCTGTCACCGGACTTCATGCCCATGCTCAGAAAAATCGGTCGCAGCATTGCGGCCGCCGGTGGCCGCATCACGGTCGAAGGCCACACGGATGATATACCGCTCAATGGCCATAACCGCTATCGATCAAACTGGGATTTGTCGGGTGCCCGCGCTGCTTCAGTCGCCGATTATTTGACCGAGCAGGCGGGCGTGCCGCGCGAACGTGTGGTGGTGCGGGGCATGGCGGATACCAAACCGCTCGCGCCGAACGATACGCGCGAAGGTCGCGCAAAGAATCGCCGGATTGAAGTGTTGGTGGATGCGTTTGGTGCCTAAGCCATAGGCATATAGGCAGCAGAGACATCGGCAGCTGAGACATTGCACTCCGAAAAATACTTATCCAAGACATCAGCACCAGGAGGCAGACTGCATATGCCGCCGCACCAGGCGCTGATGCTCGCTTCGTGAATGTCAGCCGCGTAAATTGCGCGCCAGATCATTATAAAAATTCACCAGCGTTTTCAGGAGATTGGTCGCCATGTCGGAGAAGGTGGTGTAGCGCTGAGTAATCGAGGTAACGAACAGGGTCTGGTCGGTGCTGCGCTGGGTCAGCAGGATTTGTTTTTCAGCGTATTCGCCGCGCAGGGCTTTTTGGATGTCGTCGGTCATCTTGCTGATGAAAGGCTCTTTTTCTCTCACAATGCGGTAGAAAACTCCTTCATCATCCTCACCCGCAATGTAGTAAATAGTTGTTGAATCTGGTGACTGAAAAATTTTACCTATATCCGCTTTAGTTAACTTAGTCAGATCGAAATTTGCCGGTGACAGAGGAGGGTAAGCGGCATAAATCACCTCGGGTGGCGGGCCGAACGGCGGACGATACCCAGGCACGACGGTGGTGTATTTGGCGATGTCGTAGTATTTTTCTACGCTAGGCCCCAGCGTTGTCACTGGCGGCGTCACGCCTGAGGGAAGTCCGGTCGTGTTAATGAGTGCGTTGGTAGCTTCGATTAGAGTTGGTCCATTGGCTGCAGTTTGCATTAAATCTCTTTCCGCAGCGTCTTTCGGTATGAAAAACAACTTTACCTGATCCGGCGTAAGCGTTACGCGACCATTTCCAACAAATTCGTAAGAAGTTGGATTGCCACTCTGATCACGATAAACCAAGAGGTCACCAGGACTTCCGCTAGTGCCCGGCGTGGTTCCTTCGATGAGTTTTGGTTCATAGATGAACCATGCTGCTTTGTCAGAATTGAGGGTACCTTCGGGAAAAAGAATTGCGGCCCCCGTTCTTGAATAGTTGAGGTTTTGAGCGTCAAGCAGTGGTTTTGCTGCTATCAGTTCTACGATTGAATCCCTAATTTTGCGGGCTTTGTCTATCTCGGCTTGCGTGGCGGTCAGTGAGCTTGAATTATCAATGGTGGCCTTTGATAGATCCGTTTCAGTAATATCGTTAGCGAGCGGCAGGACAGGGCTGGTGAGTGGGCTGGTAAGCACACTCAGATCAACTTTATCCAAGACTACAGGCAGGCCATCCCACTTCGCAATCCTCTCCGGAAAAAGCGCAATCTCCTCATTAATAAGCTCAATCGCATCAACGATCTTGTCCAGATTACTTTTTTCGGTATTGAGCGAGCTGAACAGCTGCGAGGCCGTGTATGCCAGTGTGCCGACGGTCTGATTGGCGAGGTTGATACTTTCCAGGTCAGTCGTGGCCGTGATATTGGACTCGGTATTGGCTAGTTCCCAGGGCGTGTCCAGCCCCTCGGTAATGATGATGTTCGGCATGCGAATTCCCCTGAAGATATCGAATGATCTGTTGCGGATCGGTCACTGGTAGTGACGTAATCAGATCAAAAGTTCCTGCAGCAAGAATGGACACGACCGGCTCGAGTGGCCGGTCGTTTCAGAAAAATAGCGGGGAAAAAGTTGCGCGATGGCGACATCGCGCGGGGCAGGGGTTTACTCGGTCTTGCTGGCAGGCTTTGCGTAGGACGGCACACCATCCACCGAGGCGGCTGCGTTCGGTTTGGATTGCTGGCGGTTGTAGGAAACCGCGCGGTCTTTGTCCTTGCTGTTCTCGCGCTCACGGGCAAGTTCGCGCTCGCGAGCGAGTTCTCGTTCACGGGCGACTTCTCTCTCGCGCGCGGCTTCTCGCTCGCGCGTCTGCTCGCGTTCTCTGGCGGCTTCACGCTCGCGGATGCGCTCCCGCTCGCGAGCCAGTTCGCGTTCTTTGTCCTTGATTTCCTTGTCACGACGGGCGTTGGCGGCCGCCAGCTCCTGCGCAGCCTCTTTTTCCCGCTGCTTTTGCTGTGCTGCAATCGACTCGACATCTTTTTTGATGCCATCCACGTTCGACACCGAGCCCTGCAAGCTGTTGACCTGGGATGACAATTCCCGCACCGCGCGCGATTGCTCCTTGAGCAGGGTATCAAGACCGCTGAGCTGCTCGAGCAGGGCGGCTTCTTCACCCTCTGATTTGGCGGCTGACATTTTCTTGACGTTGGCTGTTCTGTTGGGCGCCTGCGTTGTTTTGGCTGGGGCGTCGGATTTGTCTGAACGCTCGGCTTTCTGTTCAGATTTTGCTGGCGGCTTTTCGGATTTCTGAGGTGCCGCTTTGGCCGGTTCTACGGGTGCCTCGGTTGGTGCGG
>JBIIEY010000191.1:0-4583 GCA_044237595.1 Burkholderiaceae bacterium
TCGGGTAATGCGTTCAGCTGATGGAGACGCTGAAAAATTTACGTTTCGTGACAAGCCATCACAGACTCATCTTGCGAGGGCTTGGTAAATCAGGGGCTTGAGGGCCGTTTTATAACCCCAAAAGTTTCCGGTTTCGTTTGCTCAGTGTTTTATTCGCATGAGATTCGTCATGCCATCGTAGCCAATCACGCGCCTGCAGGTTTTTCTGCAAACGGTGCAATACGCGATCGGGTACTGACGAAGAAAATCAGTGCGCCCAGCTGAAACAGCAGATAGACCGCCCATGCCATTCGGATGGCCGATGGCTGGGACCAGCCCTGAGACATGAATACATCAATCAGTAATCCCATACCCCATTGCAAAGCAAAAGCACCAATAAAAAGCGTCAGGTTGAATGCACTGTTGGCGCGTCCTGCCTGCGAGGAAGGAAAAGACAAACTCACATGCGTTTGCGCCAGCGTTGTCACCGTCACCACCAACGCGAAAATCAACCAGAACACCCACGCCCATGGATACGGGAAAAGCAGCATGGCCAGTTGTATCAGCATCGACAGAGCCAAACCGTAGGTCACGACTCTCAGCGCGGGTATACCCGGTCGGCCGCCGTAAGACACGTAACGCGGCGCCCACCACGACAGTCCCACATAGGAAAACATCAGGAAAAGATTGAAAAGAAACAGCACCCGCGATGCCTCATCCACCGACAGCCCTAGCACATTGACCATCCACGGCCCGGCCCACAGGGTTTGTATCGCCATGAAACCGCCTTGGTATACACCACTCAGCAAGGCCATGCGACGGAAATAAGGATCAGCAAAAATTGCCCGGTATCCTCCCGGCGCCGCGGGTGGCGTTGGTATCTTCGACTGCTGCTGCAACATGTCCTTTTCCACGGGTTTGAGGCGCAAGAAAAGCAGGACCGCCGACAGAATGATCATTGCCGCCATCGCCCAGAATACGCCGCGCCATCCAATCACAGGCAAGAGCATGGCCACGGGTACGGTCGTAGCCAGCGCGCCGCAGGTACCGAATACCAGCATCCAGCTTGCCAGCTGGCTCTGTCGTTCAGGGGGATACCAGACACGATAAGCTTTGAGCGGCGCCATCAGGCAGGCAGAGACACCGATGCCAATCAGTGCGCGGCCCAGCCACAAGCCGGCTAGTGTGTCGCTCGAGGCAAAGATGGCCGCGCCCAGGGCGGCAAATACAAGCAGTGCCGACTCTGTGCGTCTCGGGCCGTACTTGTCCAGCCACACGCCCAGCGGTAATTGCAGGCAGGCGAAACCTACAAAATACGCCGACGACAGCAGACCCAGATCAGCGTTCGACAGCTGCAAGTCCGCCATCAACGCGGGCGCAATCACCGCATTGATCGCACGAAACGCATAAGACAGAAAATAGGCGGCGGCGAACACCATCACCACGCGCATGCCCAGCCTGCCCTGCAGATAGTGTGGGGCGTCGCTCATTTCAATTGAATGCAAAAGAACTCAGAAAGGTATCAGCGGCTTCTGCGCCGAGCTTTTCTTTCGGACCCAGTGCAATGACCTGAAATACCCGGGTCTCGTGCATGACGAAACGGGCAAACAGCACCAGCGGTGTTCCTGCCTGACTCGCCGTGCCTGTTGCAAGAATCTGAATCGCCGTGGCGCCGCCCTTCACGGTGACGATCTTCTGCTCGATGACCTCGCCCTGAATATTGCGCATCATCGCTGTTTGCATGGCGGTCAATGCCTTGGCGCGCTGGCCATCATCTTCAATGACAGCGCTTGCCACGGCAAAGCTCACGCCATCGGCTTCGGCTGCTGTCATGTTCATCATGACCTGTAATCCATCCAGATTGACCGCGCGCTCAAATGAGGTGGACTTTGCCGGGAACAGCGCGGTGTATCGCGCATCATCGCTGCGTACCTCGCGCCAGTTCAGCGCGGGATCGCAGCCGTTCAGGAAGGGCATGAGCACGCAGAGTACGAATAGTGCAAATTGTCGCGAATATCGCGACAGCGGTAGAAGTTTGGTCATGGGTTAGATGGTAACAGTAGCCTGAGACATCACGACCGGTTCGCACTCAGCGCGCGCCTGTATTGGATGGCTTCGGATACATGTGCCGCACTAACCGTGGGATTGTCGGCCAGATCGGCGATCGTGCGTGCAAGCCGCAGCACACGATGATAGGCACGCGCAGACCACTTCAATCGGTCAATCGCCGTGCGCAGCAGCGATTCGGCAGCCGCTTCCGGCCGACACCATTCATCGATTTCCTGCACGCTCAGTCGTGCATTGGTTTTTTGCTGTCGCATCTCCTGGCGCTCGCGTGCACTGGCAACGCGCTGCGCGATCACGGCGGATGCTTCACCGGTCGCCGTGCTCAGCAGTTCTTCGGTGGTCAGCGCAGCCACCTGAATCTGCATGTCGATACGATCCATCAGCGGTCCGGAAATTTTCCCCTGGTAGCGCGCAATGGCATCGGGGGTACAGCGGCAGCTACGGTTCGTATCGCCCAGATATCCGCAAGGGCAGGGATTCATCGCAGCAATCAATTGAAAGCGACAGGGAAATTCGGCTTGTCGAGCTGCGCGTGAAATCGTGATGTGGCCAGATTCCAGTGGCTCACGCAAGACTTCCAGTACCTTGCGATCAAACTCTGGTAACTCATCAAGAAACAACACACCGTGATTGGCGAGCGAGATTTCACCGGGGCGAGGCACGCTGCTCCCGCCCACCAGCGCAACGCCTGATGCGGTGTGATGCGGCGAGCGATACGGCCGTTGACGCCAGCGGCTCATCGTAAAACTGCCGGCCAGCGATTGCACGGCAGCCGTTTCCAGTGATTCGGCATCAGTCATTGGTGGCAGGATGCCGGGCAGCCGGGCAGCGAGCATGGACTTGCCACTGCCCGGCGGGCCCATCATCAACATACTGTGGCCTCCCGCCGCCGCAATTTCCATCGCGCGTCGTGCATGCAACTGGCCGCGCACCTCCGCGAAGTCGGGAGCGCTCTGCAGAGCAACAGCCCCCGGGGTCGCGCGCTCGGATGTCAGGCGCGCACTGGCATCGGCCGCAGCAAAATGTGCGCAAACCTGCAGCAAGGAGTCTGCCGGACAAACCCGCGCACCAGGCACCAGCGCTGCCTCTGCAGCATTGGCGCGCGGCAGAATGAAAGCGCGCCGGCGACCATCCTCTTGCCGGTGCATCGCAAAGGTCATCGCCAGCGCTGCTCGTATGGGCCGCAGCTCTCCCGAGAGCGACAATTCACCTGCGAATTCGTAGTCATCCATTTCAGTCGAAGGCACTTGGCCGGACGCGGCCAATATGCCCAGCGCAATCGGCAAATCAAAACGCCCCGACTCCTTGGGCAAGTCGGCGGGTGCGAGATTGACGGTGATATGCCCCGGGGGGAAATCAAAGCCAGCGTTATGCAGGGCAGCCCGCACGCGGTCGCGCGATTCGCGGACTTCCGTATCGGCTAGCCCAACGATGGTGAATGCCGGCAGACCATTGGCCAGATGGACCTCGACTGTCACCGCAGGCGCGTCCATGCCAGACAGCGCGCGGCTCCTTAATACCGCCAGACCCACGGAATACGGATCAGGTGGTGTGCCGTGATTCCAGCTCGGCGACCCGCGCTTCCAGGGCTTCGAGCCGGGCCCGGGTGCGGGCGAGCACTTCGGCCTGCACGTCGAATTCTTCCCGGGTCAGCAGATCCAGTCGTGAAAAGCCCTGATTGAGCATGGCTTTCATGTTTTTTTCCAGATCTTTTGCCGGGGATTGCTGCAGCACCTCATTGATGCGGGTCTGCAGTTCAGAGAGAAAACTCAGTGGTGTTGTCATGGCTTTGATAGGATAGATCGCACCACTATGAAGCGCGCGCGCTTTTGTGGTGCGTGATCAAGGCGTTCAAGCGGGATAAAACAAAGCCAGATCCTATAGGATTTGGCCGAAATGACAAGTAATTCCTGCTTAATCGGGTTGGCACGCGTCCTGCTTAGATCCGTGCAGCATACAGGGATTGTGTTCGCAGGCTATTTACTCACTTTCAAAACAAAAAGGAAATCCTATGAAAAAACTGATTCTTGCCAGCGCCATTTCGGCAGCGTTTGTTGGCAGCTATGCGCAAGCGGAAGAAGCAGCGGCGCCGGAGCATGTGATTAGCTATAACGTCGGAGTGACTTCGGATTATGTCTTCCGGGGTATCTCGCAATCCCGGAACAGAGCGGCGTTTAGCGCTGGGGTGGACTATTCGCACACACCAACGGGCCTTTATGCAGGAACATGGGTTTCCACAATTAGTTGGGTCAATGATTCTTACACAAGCGCACAACTGAGCGACCGTGCTAATACCCCTTATGAGCAGGATTTCTATGCGGGTATCAAAGGCGAGATTGGCGGCGGTTTCAGCTACGACGCAGGAGCAATCTACTACTACTACCCACACCATAAGCTGGGTAAAGTCCCGGACGCGAATACCACCGAAATCTACGGAAAACTCGCCTATGGCCCTGTCTACTTCAAGGTTAATTACGCGATCTCTGACGCATTCTTTTTCGCGGATAAAGCGGGCAGCTACTACGCAGATGCCGGCG
>JBIIEY010000193.1:0-4577 GCA_044237595.1 Burkholderiaceae bacterium
CGGTGATTGAGGTGCGTTTCGATGTCGCCGACGATTATTACCTCTACCGTGAGCGTTTGTCTTTCAAGGCCAATGGCGCGCAGCTTGAAACGCCCGTCATCCCGGCAGGGAAAATGAAATTCGATGAGACCTTCAATAAAACTGTCGAAGTCTACCGCCAGCAAGTTCTGATCCTTTTACCCGTCAAGGCCGATGCGCCATTTACCCTGAGTGTCAGCAGCCAGGGCTGTTCTGATCGTGGTCTCTGTTACGCGCCCATGGAGTCCATAGCCAAACTGGCGCCCGCTAATCTTCCTCTGTCTGGGACCCGTGAGGCGCCCTCGGCATCAGTGCCTGACACAGCTACGACAGAGATGGGGCGCATTGAAGCATCGCTGGCAAGTGGCAACCTGCTCTTGATTCTTCCGCTCTTTTTGCTGCTGGGTCTGGGCCTGTCGTTGACGCCGTGCGTCTTGCCGATGGTTCCCATACTCTCATTCATCATCGTGGGTGAGGGCGAGCGCACCAGCCGCAGTCGGGGTTTTGTTCTTTCCCTTGCCTACGCGATGGGAATGGCGTTGGTGTATACCGCACTGGGTATTGCGGCTGGGTTGATTGGTGAGGGTTTGTCCGCAGATCTTCAAAGCCCACCTGTGCTCATCACTTTCGCGATCTTCATGGCGCTGTTGTCGCTTTCCATGTTTGATGTTTACCAATTGCAGGTACCGCCAGCGGTGCAGATCAAGCTCACCCGCTGGTCAGAGCAGCAAAGAGCCGGCAAGCTCGCCGGCGTGTTTGTGATGGGTATGCTGTCCGCGTTGATTGTCGGGCCCTGCGTGGCAGCGCCACTCGCTGGCGTGCTCGTGTATATCAGCCAGACTCGTGATGTTGTCATTGGCGGTAGCGCCTTGTTTGCCATGGCAGTTGGCATGAGTGTGCCGCTACTTCTTTTGGGTCTATCTGCGGGTACGCTGGTGCCCAAAGCAGGCCGCTGGATGCAGGCGGTCAAGCCCTTCTTCGGTGTGCTGATGTTGGCACTGGCATTGTGGATGGTCGCTTCACTTCTGCCAGCTTGGGCACTGATGCTGGGTTGGGGATTGCTGGGTGTGGCCTATGGTGTTTTTCTACTGGCGTCTCGCCAACTGGGTCTTCGCGGTCGTGCAATTGGTGTGGTCTTCGTCTTGTTGGGCGCAGTGCAGCTGACTGGGCTCGCTACCGGCGGTCGTGATGCGTGGGCACCTCTTGCGCACCTGACTGGCAAATCGCACCAGAAGATCGCTTTTACGCGTGTTCATTCAATAGCTGAGTTAGACCAAGCGATTGCAGCTGCGCGCGGTCGCCCTGTGATGCTGGATTTCTACGCGGATTGGTGTGTGGCTTGTGTGGAAATGGAAAAACTGACCTTCACCGATACTGCTGTTAGTGCAAAGATGCAGGAAATCTTATTGTTGCAGGTTGATGTCACGGCCAATAGTGCAGACGACAAAGCGCTACTGAAACGGTTTTCGCTCTTCGGTCCACCGGGCATCATTTTCTTTGACAGAGATGGTAAAGAGCTGCAAAAGCCCCGGGTCATCGGCTTTCAGTCGCCCGAAAAATTCCTGCAAGCCTTGCGACAGCTGGATAGTCCGTAGAGTGCCAATGTGCCGCTAGCGCCGTTGGTCGGCGTCTGATCTATCAAGCGTTGTGCTTTTGTACTTAAGCATAGTGCACCAGAATACTTTACACCCCTCGCATTATCGATCAATCATTTCTCCTCTTAGACCCTTTTCCGTTAGGGTATATAAAAACAAGCTCTTGAAAGAGTTATCTGTGCGCTTTCAAGGACTAGGGGAAGAAAATGCGATCCATTCGTTCGAATTCTGATTCAGTCGCTGCACAAGCGAGTCGCGCAAAAACTAGTGCGCTAAAAAATTCTTCCGCCGAAAAAGCCCAGCGAGCTAGTACACCGTCGCAGCCTGCGCTTGCAGAAAAATCAGGCGAGGCTGCCCGTAGTTCAAGTGCGAAAATTGTAAAAAGCGCCGACCAATTTATGGGCGCACTTACATCAAAACTTGAGCAACTGACGTCCGTTCATGACAAGCGTCTCCATGTAGCAGCGCACGACATCGGAAATGTAAAAGCATTACTCGAAAAGCTGGGATCAACAACTGCTACTGACGACAGTCTCACCGGTGAATTGATTGCAGCTCAAAAAAAAATGGAGAGTCTCCAAAAATTACTCAACAACGAAACCAGAAATATAAAATCACCGCTCAATGCGCCCGGCAATCCCAACAAAAAAGAAGCCGAACAAAAAATAATGCGCGATGAAGTCAAGAATCAATTGAGAGAGCTAAATCAGCATATGCGTGACTGCTTGAACGTTGCAATTGTCAAGGAGTCGTCGGCTCATCCTGTTCTCGGAAATGCTAATCAAGTGATTCTTCGGGGCTTGGTTCCGGGAATGCCAATAAAAGATCAGCTCAAAAACTGTCAGGAGGCTATTGATAATTTAAACAAAAAAATGAAGTCACTGACTGCTTTTAGGCTCGAAAAAAATGGATCTAATGCCACGATAAAACCCGACATGCTGAAGGACATAGAGCAACAAGAAAAACTGATCCATGCAGCCATTGTTAAACTCGATAGCCTGAAGTTGACACTCGCTAATTACACGACACCGACCGCTGTCAAAGCGATCTGTTCTGTGAAATTGCTGGAACTCAATTCGGCCCTGGCAGCAATTCCTCCGGATAATAAAGATAATGCAAAACTTCTTCAGTTTATTGATGCGCGAGCTAAACACATTAAAACAATCCTCGCTAAGCCTGATGGCCTTGATGGACAAGCCTTGCTAGGCATGCCTGCATTAGCACCTCTACAAGCAGCTTTCAAGCCGTTTGTTAATAAACGACAGATGGCGCTTGTGCACAAGACAGTAAAGCATATTGTGGAAAGACTAAAGACTGCCGATGAAAATGAGATAAAAAAGATCGCCGCAGAATTGAATACTGAAAAATTTACTGAGCGAATGATATTGATTGAATTGATGAAGTTCGCCAGCGGCATAGAAAACGCATCTGATGCATTTGGAAAATCTCTCGATCAAACGCTGCGAACACAATCCTGGGCGCCTGTCAAAAGTGAGTTCGCGATTCCCTTGTCCGATGGCAGCGATGGCAAGGTGAAGCAAGCGACCGTGACAACGGAATTGATTTGCGAAGGAACGGTAGTTACTGACCCCAAGAAATTCAAGGTGTTATCCACGGGCTCACCACTTGTGGCGGATGATCTCAAAGATCTCGAAAATAAAAATCCTGATGGCAGCAAAACAACGGGTGGCGTGCGATCGCGCAGCACTACCGAGGAAAAACACCCAACGATGGCAGGGAATACCTCATGTAAAGTCGGCGAGCAGGAAGTTTTCGGCGCAACACGGACCGGCGTACATCATGCCTACGGATTAGATAGCAAGGGACTCAAGAAGATGCCGCCCGAGGAAAGTGCAGAACTGACCCGCACTCTCCTAGGCAAACCTGAGTGGAATACGACACAGCTTAGTATCGGCGACAGCAACGCCGTGCTTTCTGGCGCCATTGCTGCTAAAAAAACTACAAATGAACGCTACAGCGAAGGTCATGCGGCGATCAGCGCCTATCTTCTCAATGAATCCCAAGGGCGCAAGCAGCTGGCCGTCATGGGTCGCGATATTCAAGGGATGGAGTCCGGAATGAAAAAAATGGTCGCGGATAATATGGCGACTCGACTGCTGGAGGGAACAATAAAGGGTGGCGATGAGATATTGGCGAGCATCGTTATTGATTGCAAGCCGCTGCAAAAAATTATACAAAGGCAAGCTGGCTTGAATCGGGCGCGAGAAACATTCTTATTGGAGATTGCTCGGGACCCGCGTTTCCTGGAGAGGATAGAAGCGGGGAAACCCATCTTACTCACATCGGTGTCGCTGCTATCGCCTGACAGCCTGCGTCAAAAAATATTTGATGTGCTCCATGCGGATGGATTCAACGAGCAGGAAATGATGGATATGCACGTACAGGCATGGAGAGATCTTCAAGAAGAGATTGATGCCGGCGGTATTTCTATCAATGGCACGCTATTGAAGGCCACGATTTTGCCAATGAATTTTGGCGTAAACATCAATGCTTTCAATCCCATCGCAAAAAATTCTGTGGTTGGTGAAGCAGTCAGCGGGTTCGAATATGCGAACGTCAATGCAAATGATGAGTCTCTGAAAAAGTTGTTGGGGCTCGGTGGTCCTGGCGCACAGTCACTTTTAGGTGAGTTCATTGACGAGCAAAAAAAGTTATTGAGTGCCGAGCAAGATCCTGACAAGAAAAATGAAATACAAAAAAATATGGATACTGTCCTAAAGCTGGGCCGGCAGATTGATTATCTTTATCGGGGAAATAAATACAAATATGCCGGCAATGATCCGTACAAGATCACGTCCCGAATCGCCGTTCTTTCTTATATGCTTGGCGGAGGAACGACAATCAATTGCAAAAGTGGGAAAGATCGTACCGGCCAGCTCGACACGGAAGCGAAATTCCTTGCAATACAGATCGCGACTTCAGGGGGGAAGGTACCTGATCCAG
>JBIIEY010000192.1:0-4577 GCA_044237595.1 Burkholderiaceae bacterium
TAACGTCTGCACCCGGCTGAATTCATCACCGGTGCTTGTTTCGATGGCGCCGGTAAATTCAAGAGCGATATCCGTCACCCGTACTGGTTTGCCAGGATTGATATGGAAACGTACAAGATAAGCCCGGTGGTCGATGATTTCTTCAGAACGGACTTGCGCTGAAAAATATCCTTCCGTCGATAGAAGCGCCTTGATTTGTTGCGGACTGCGCCGTGCCAGACTTTGCCACTCATCTTCGTTGATTGCAGTGTCTTGAGCGGCACGAGCAATCGGCAAATGGGCTTCCAGCAAAGGTGTCAATTCGCCTGCCCCCAGAATCTCAACATTGAAACGAGGTGTTTGCGCTAGGGCAAGTTTGCCGGCGAATCCCCACATCAACACCGCCCCTAGTACAAGCCGGCTAACCATCCGGAAACACCAGCGATGTCCGTCTATGCAAGTGATCAATAGAAGATCCCTGGGATGGTTGATCAGTAAATGAAGCCGAATAGCGAATTTTTTGATCAGCCTACGAGCACGTTGCCTGCGCTGGTTTGTTCTAAATCAAATGCTGGCAGGCATATCCGACTGGTTAGTACCTTCTTTTGTCAAACTATTGGTTGGATCACATCGTCAATTTGCTGGGAAAATCTTTTATGCGTAAAATTTTTTATTTATTAGCCTGTTTACTTCTTCTGTCACTTCAAGGCTGTGGCTACAACACGCTGCAATCCGGGGATGAGCAAATCAAGGCCACCTGGTCCGAAGTAATAAACCAGTACCAGCGTCGTGCTGATCTGGTGCCTAATCTCGTGAAAACTGTGAAAGCCTATTCAGCGCATGAGCAGCAGGTATTGACACAAGTGGCCGATGCACGATCTCGTGTGGGCAGTATGCAAGTAACGCCGGAAGTTTTAAATGATCCCGCTGCATTTGCCAGATTTCAGGCAGCACAGGGGCAGCTGAGCAGCGCACTCTCGCGTCTTTTGGCAGTGAGTGAAAATTATCCACAGCTTAAAGCCGATGCCGGATTTCGGGATCTGCAGGCGCAGCTCGAAGGCACAGAAAACCGTATTACCGTCGCGCGTCAGCGCTACATACGATCTGTACAGGACTACAACGTTATCGTCCGCTCTTTTCCAACCAACCTGACGGCCATGATTTTTGACATGCAAGTCAAACCTAATTTTTCTGTTGAAGATGAAAAAGCAATCGCCCGTCCACCCGCAGTGGAGTTTGGTAATGAGCCGGCGCGCTGAGACAGCGCAGCAGATTTTTCTGACATGCTTTCTGATTTTTATCGCCTGCGTTGCGGCAGCACAATCGCAGATCAAGGTGCCCGATCTCACCGGCAGAATCGTCGATCTGACCGCTACGCTGGATGCAAATCAGCAACAAATGCTTGAGCAGAAGCTCCGCATGTTCGAGCAGAAAAAAGGAACCCAGATTGCCGTGCTGATTGTGCCTTTGATCGGTGACGAGACCATCGAACAATTTTCGATACGTGTCGCAGAGCAGTGGAAACTGGGGCGAAAAAAAATCGATGACGGTGCAATTCTGGTTATCGCAAAAAATGAACGAAGGCTCCGTATTGAAGCCGGCTATGGTCTGGAAGGTGCGCTCAATGATGCCGTTTCAAAGCGCATCATTGATGAGGTGATCGTACCTGCATTTAAGCGCGGTGATTTTTTTGATGGCATCAGTGCCGGCATTGACTCGATGATGCGCGTCGTCGAGGGTGAACCGCTGCCTGAGCCGACCGTCAAAAATGACAGGCGAGTTAGCGGCCCCGATCTGCTTCCCCTGATTTTATTGGCGGCATTGGTGATAAGTGGTTTCATGCGCGCATTGCTGGGCCGGGTCAAAGGCGCGCTGGCCGCCAGTGGATTGCTTGGGCTAGCCGTCTGGCTGCTGTACGGGATAGGGTTGCTGGCAATTTTGGCTGCCGTCATGGTACTCCTGATCACGCTCGCTGGTGGATGCATGGGTAGTGGATGGCAGGGTGGTCGGCGTCAGGGCGGTTTTCATCGCTACGGTGATGGTGGTGGCGATCTTCAGACTGGCTGGGGTGGCTTTCAGGGCGGCGGCGGTGGATTTGGTGGTGGTGGGGCATCAGGGAGATGGTAACCATGATCAAGCGTTTTTTTCGCCATCTGTGGTGTGTCTATTGGCAGGCACCTCGTATTTTTCCTAAAAGCACCCGCGCGATTCTTGCAGACGCTATCACCCGAGCCGAGATCGGACATGCCGGAGAAATCGCCTTTGTGATCGAAGCGTCGCTCTCGCCCTGGCAATTGTGGCGCGGCTTGTCAGCCCATGAGCGAGCAATCGACGTATTTTCCCAGCTGCGCGTGTGGGATACCGAGCACAACAGTGGCTTGCTGATTTATTTTCTGCTGGCTGACCACGCGGTGGAGATTGTTGCAGATCGTGGCTTGTGTAAAAAAGAAATCAGCCGCGCCTGGCCCGATTTACTTGGGGCTCTTCGTCAGGCACTCGCCGCAGGCGAGTTCGAGGCAGGGTGTCTCACCGCCATTGATACCGCAGGCCAGCTGATGCGGCAGCATTTTCCCGCTGACGATTCTGGAGCGAATGAATTTCCGAACGATGTGGAGTGGCTATAAGCGGCAATGCTGCCGGGCTTCTTGCACGGCTTTTTTTCGAACGTTTTCCTGAGCCACCAGCATTCGCAGTTTTTTACGGACTAGTCCTTCATGCGGTTTGAATTGCCAGCTGCCAGATGTACAGCAGCCGCCAAATGACTTTGGTGAAGAATACCTTGCTCGCCGATCACGCCAGCTCTCTCCAGCTTGCCCAGAACGCGCTCATTCGCTTCGCAGAAAATTACCTTTACGCCGCGTCTTCCAAGCTTGTGAGCTACATCGTGCAAAGCCTGTATGCCCGTCATATCCATGAAAGGTACTTGACGCAGTCGAATCACCAGTACTTTCGGATCTGTATGAGTGCTTGCCAGCGCATGCTCGAAGTTATCAACGGCTCCGAAAAACATCGGGCCAGCAATATCAAACACCATCACGCCATCAGGCATATGTGCGATCCCATGATGAGCAAGTTCTCGTGCTAGCGCTTGCGGATCGGCCTGTTGCGTTTCTACTGCGTCCGACATCCTGCGCAAGAAATGCAAGATCGCGAGGATGACGCCGACGTTCACCGCCACTACAAGATCAGCGAATACTGTCAGTAAAAAGGTAATCACCAGAATCAGTCGGTCTGCCGCAGGCGCAGTTTTGAGGATCTGCACGCAGCGCGGAAGCTCGCTCATGTTCCATGCAACAGCAAACAAAACAGCGGCCAGTACCGCCAGCGGTATGCCCGAAGCGAGAGGTGCAAGAAACAGCAAGACCGCGATCAGCACCAGAGCATGCGTGATACCCGCCAGCGGGCTATTGGCACCATTACGTATATTGGTTGCCGTACGTGCGATCGCACCGGTCGCTGCAAATCCACCAAACAGCGGTACGACAATATTCGCAATACCTTGACCAATCAGCTCCTGATTGGAATCATGGCGCGTGCCTGCCATGCCATCAGCAACCACCGCTGACAACAGCGCCTCGATCGCACCCAGCATCGCAATGGTGAATGCCGGACCGATCAGCATGATAATTTGCGATAGCGTCATCGCTGGCAAAGCATAGGAGGGCAAGCCTGTCGGTATTCCACCGAAGGCACTGCCAATGGTGGCCACGCCGGGTAATGGATAGACGGCCTGCAGCACGGTGATCATTACCATGGCGATCAAAGGACCGGGTATACGCGCCAGTGCTTTGATCCGCGGTGCAAGCAAGATCAGCAAAAGACCCGTGACGGAAAGCAGCAGCGTGGGGCCATGAATCTCAGGCAGTGATTGCAGCAAATGCCAGAGCTTTTCGTGAAAGTGTTCGCCCTCGGGTTTGGGCAAGCCCAAAAAATCAGGCCACTGTCCGACAAAAATGATCACACCGATACCCGCAGTAAAGCCGACAATCACAGGCATGGGAATGAAACGAATCACGGCACCCATGCGTGCTACGCCCATCAGCAGCAGCATGACACCCGCCATCAGTGTCGCTACTTGCAGACCGGCGATACCAAAACGTGCAGTAATACCCAGAAGGATGGCAATGAATGCGCCTGTCGGTCCGGCGATCTGCACGCGACTGCCGCCCAGCAGCGTGATCAGTCCACCACCGATGATCGCAGTGTAGATACCCTGCTCAGGTCGCGCACCAGAAGCAATGGCAAACGCCATCGCCAGTGGCAAGGCCACGATACCTACGATAAGACCTGCCACGATATTGGGCAGCCAGTGAATCCGCGCAAACAAGCCGGCACGCTTGGCCTCAAGCAAAGCAATCATGGCTCACCTCAGTCGTGCACCTTAGGATGGTGCGGAGAAGATGTCATGCGATTCGAAAATCGTTCAATACCCCGGAAGATACATCTTGTTTTTATCGAGCTTATAGGTCCAGGGCAAACCGGCGTTCTTCCAGCCGTTCAGTAGACGCTGTCCAGCTTGCGGGCCTTCGGCAACGGCATCGCCTTCGAAACCGTCAATGACAGAGTAGACCTTGCCGTAGCCCTGCTCGGTGAGAAAA
>JBIIEY010000194.1:0-4556 GCA_044237595.1 Burkholderiaceae bacterium
CATGAAGGTCGTCGACCAGTGCTATCTGTGCGACCTCTGCTACATGACCAAATGCCCGTATACACCGCCGCATGAGTGGAACCTCGACTTCCCCCACCTAATGTTGCGCGCCAAAGCCGTGAAGTACAAAAAAGGCGAAGTGCTGGCGCGCGACAAGTTCCTCTCTGATACCGATGGTCTCGGCATGTTTGCGGGCATACCTATTGTGACCCAGGCGGTCAATGCAGTGAACAAGGCAGCTGTGACGCGTGGCGTTCTCGAGAACGTACTCGGTATCGACAAAAAGGCCTGGCTGCCGGAATTTGCCACGACCAAGTTCCGTTCGGGCGCTAAGCGTTCGGCTGCGCATCCAGTAAAAGACGGTAACAAAACGCCGGGTAAAGTCGCGATATATTCGACCTGCTACGTGAACTACAACGAGCCGGGCATTGGTCACGATCTGCTGGCGATTTTGGATCACAACGAAATTCCGTATGTGATGGTGGAGAAAGAAGCCTGCTGCGGAATGCCCAAGCTGGAGCAGGGTGATTTGCAGGGCGTGGCCGAGAAAAAAGCGATCAACATTCCGCATTTAGCCAAGCTCGCTAAAGAAGGCTACGCGATTCTGACGGCGATTCCTTCCTGCACGTTGATGTACAAGCAGGAATTACCGCTGATGTTCCCTGACTGCACCGATACACAGTTGGTGAAGGAAGCGATGTGGGATCCGTTCGAGTATTTTGTTACGCGTAATCGCGATGGCTTGCTCAAGACCGATTTTAAAGAGTCGCTGGGGCAGGTGTCGTACCACATCCCTTGTCACTCGCGCGTGCAGAATGTAGGCCGAAAGACAGCTGAGATGTTGCAACTGGTGCCCGATACCAAACTCAATGTCGTCGAGCGCTGCTCTGGTCATGCGGGTACATATGGCGTGAAGAAGGAGTATCACGCGATGTCGATGAAAATCGGCAAACCGGTCTTCAAGGCCATGGCCAATGATGAACCAAACTATATTTCATCCGACTGTCAGCTGGCAGGGCATCACATTGCACAGGGCATGGAAGAGGGCGGCATGAAAAAAGCTGAGATGGCGCACCCGCTTTCGCTGCTGCGCAAAGCCTACGCTATTTGATTTTTTGCATTTTATTTTTAACTGATTCTTAAAGGAGTTCACCATGGCGATTACCCGTGAAAGCCTGATGGGTCTCGAGACTTACGCAAAAACGCGTGTCGAGTTCCGTAAACAGGTCATGGAGCACAAAAAAAATCGGAGCGTTTATCTGGGTAACCATGTCACGCTGCTGTTTGAAGATGAGATAACTCTGCGCTATCAGGTGCAAGAGATGCTGCGTATTGAAAAGATTTTCGAGGAAGAGGGCATTCAATCCGAGCTCGATGCCTACAACCCGCTGTGCCCAGAGGGCAGCAACTTCAAAGCGACCATGCTGATCGAATACGGCAATGTCGCCGAGCGTAAAGTGGCGCTGGCCAAGTTGATCGGTATTGAAGATCGTTTGTTCATTCAGGTGGAAGGTCAGCCGCGCGTTTATGCGATTGCTGATGAAGATCTGGAGCGCGAAACTGCCGAAAAAACTTCAGCCGTCCATTTTGTGCGCTTTGAACTGACACCTGAAATGAAGTCGGCATTGAAGAGTGGTGCGCAAATGATGGTGGGCTGCGATCACCCGAACTATCCTGTACATCTCGAAGAGCTGCCACAGGAGACTTTGTCGGCGTTACTGAAAGACCTGAGCTGACAAAAGTCAGTCAATGTCTGCGTGAAACGACTTAGGCCTTGAGCCACACCCGAACCGCGAGTCCACCGGCCTCGCGGTTTTTTATTTCTAGTCGTCCCTGATGCCGTTGCACCACGCGGTCCACAATCGCCAGGCCGAGTCCTGCGCCATTGGCATGGGTACGTGCGTTATCCATGCGGGTGAACGGGCGCAGCAGACGCGGGATGTCTTCCTCGGGTAATCCCGCGCCGCGATCGGCGATTTCCAATCGGATGTAACGGCCATCTCGAGTGGCCGAGACGTCGAGCTCAGCAACACCCCCGTCCGGCGTTTTTCCGTAGCGTCGCGCATTCTCGATCAGATTGCTGATGACGCGTCCAATGTCGGTTGGGTTGCCTGTCGCACTCAGTGCAGGATCAATGGATGCATTGATTTTCAAATCGGGTCGGCGGGCCGCTTCTTCTGTAATTTTCTGCAGTAGCGTGGATAAATCGAAATTGCTGTGTGCAAACGTATCCGCAGGACGCGCGTAATCAAGAAACTGCCCGATGATTGCTTCCATCTGTGCCAGATCCGATTGCATGCCGGTGCGGGCGTCTTCGGGCAATTTGGCCATCTCGACTTCGAGCAGCATGCGAGCAATCGGCGTGCGCAGGTCATGTGAGATACCAGCCAGAATGACCGCACGATCCGACTCGACCTGGTTCAGATCCTGCACCATCTGATTGAAACTCTGGTTCGTCTCGCGTATCTCGGTAGGACCTCGATCCGGCAGGAGTGATGGTGTCAGGCCGCGAGCCATAGCGCGCGCAGCGGAAGACAGGCGGGCCAGTGGCTGATTGATCAGACGACTGATGAACACCGCACCGAGCAATGACAGTACCAATGTGACTGTTACCCAGCCCACCCACTGAATACCGGAGGTGCGCTCTATGCGCTCGCGATCCATCATCAACCAGTAATCATCATCGTCTATACGAAAGCTCACCCAAAAGCCGCGTATCTCGTTGACCTCACCTGCAAATTGCGTTTCTTGGCCCAGACGCTGACGCACACTCTCTTCGATCACATTCATTAGATCAGTGTCCGGCATGGCATCAGTCATATCGTCGGCTTCGCGCGGATAAACACGAATGCCTTGATTGCTCGCCAGATCAAACAGCAGTTCGCGCCGCAGTTCCGGTGCAGAGTGGAGCAGAGCAGCACGGGTGATCGTGACGATGGATGCCACCTGTGCGGCAATTTGTTCGCCGCGGGGCGCTCGCTCCACAACACGAAAACTCGCTACCCAGGCCGCCATGCTGGCGGCAATCAAAAAAGCGATCAGAAAAAAAGTCCGCCAGAACAAACCACTGCGCAGTCCGGCTAGATGAGCCGGTGCGGCGCGCTCAGGCAGGCGACTCATGTTGGATGATCATCGGGTATGAACACATAGCCCAGTCCCCAGACGGTCTGGATATAGCGCGGGCTGGCGGGATCAGGTTCGATCAGCTTGCGCAGCCGAGATATCTGTACATCAAGGCTGCGATCATAGACTTCATACTCGCGACCACGCGCGAGTTCCATGAGCTTTTCACGCGATAGCGGTTGTCTCGCATGCCGTGCCAGTGCCTTGAGTACGGAATACTCACCACTGGTCAGTGCGATGGATTTGTCGTTCTGTGTCAGAGAGCGTCGGGATAAGTCGAAAGTGAATGTGCCGAAAACGTAGATCTCGGCATGATCCGATGGTGCGCCCGGTAGTTCTTCGGGCACCACCCGTCGCAGCACCGCAGCGATCCGGGCGAGCAGTTCGCGCGGATTGAAGGGCTTGGGCAGGTAGTCATCTGCACCTGTTTCAAGTCCGGCAATACGGTCGGCGTCCTCACCTTTGGCGGTCAGCATGATGATCGGGGTGTTGTCGCCGCCGCCACGAAGACGCCCGCAGATCGACATGCCATCTTCGCCGGGCAGCATCAGGTCGAGCACCAGCAGATCGTAGCGTTCGCGTATCCAGAGCCGGTTCATCTCTATCGCGCTGGCAGCGGCCGTCACCGCATAGCCATGCTCACTCAGGAAGCGCTTGAGCAGGTCGCGCAGGCGCGCGTCATCATCGACCACCAGGATTCTCGCCTGCGACCCCGGCTTCCGCCGGGAAAGGACGATGGGCGCGCTATTTGTCGTGTTCATGGCGCTATGGTAACGTCCTTCCCGAATTCCAAGACACGCTTAACGGCCGGAATTACAAAGCTTTACAAAGTTTCGACCGGCCGTTGATCATTAACCTGCCGGAACCCACGTACACTGTGGCCTGTGCCGGAAAACGCCTTCATCGTCGCCATGAAATCTGTTTGCAAACTGCTGCTTCTCTCTGCGCCCGTGTTCTTGCATGCAAGCGCTTCTGCCGAGGCGCAAGGTAAAGCCGAAAACCGCCCACGACATGAAATGGCACCAGCCTCTGCCAGTGAGCCACGTCCCCGTAATGACGATACCCGGCAGCGAAACGAGGACGGCGATCGTCGCTCACCGCGTTTGTCGCCCGAGGAACGGAAAGCCTTGCGGCAACAGATCAATGAAGCCGGTCAGGATCTGTATCAGCCCCGACGTCCCTGATAAAGCCGCTCTGAGCTTTACCCAAAGGTCAGTTCTGGTGGTATACTTCGCGCCTTTGCGGCTGTAGCTCAGCTGGATAGAGTACTTGGCTACGAACCAAGGGGTCGTGGGTTCGATTCCTGCCAGCCGCACCAGCATTTTGCTTCAAATGAACGGCCCAGCGCCAAAAGCGCTGGGCCGTTTTATTTTGGCATCCAGGCCTCAGGCCCACAAGTATGACTAGGGCGCCGACAATATCCGAATGACTTC
>JBIIEY010000016.1:0-14993 GCA_044237595.1 Burkholderiaceae bacterium
CACTCACGGTACGCAGCCAGTCATTCCAGTGCACATGATTCTCGGCGTAGACGCCAACACTGCTCTGCGTAATGTGGTCGCTGCGCGTAGTCGCAATGCGCACACGACGCTCTGTGGTGTGAAGACCATTGAACACATTATCGTTCTGGAATTGCATGCCCAATGTGTTGACGGCTTCTCTGCCCAGACCGGCAATATTCCAGCTGCGGGAGAGATTCAAGCCGGATGTCACCCGACTATCGTGCTGATTGAACTGCTCATTGGCCACATAGCTGAAGTTGGAATACAGATCGAGATAATTCTGAATCACATAGGCTTGCGCCTTCATCATGCCGTCCGCATCAGACTGCCGCCACTCGCCCGACAAGCTATAACGACTGGCGGTCGCACCTGATGAGGTATCCATGGAACCCCAACGCGAAATCAATCCCTGCTTGTACTCGCTCCAAGGTATCTGATCCGTAGAATTCCACTGACCTGAATAAGCCAGTGCAGTGATATTGAAGCCGTTGGCATTGGTGCCTTCGGAATAACGAAGTGCGCCGTTGTATTTCTTGTAGTTGTCGGGATTGATCCATGGCCCGTCATAATGGGAAAGCTCCAGCGCATAGAGCAACTGACCATTGTGGAATTTTGGTGCATTGGCCAGCAACGTTCGGTAATAACCACCCTGTCCTATGCCTATGCTCGCTATGCCCTTATCCAGAGCGTCAGCATAAAAAATATTGGCTGAACCAACCGAACTGAAATCGCCTTCGGCAGCGTAGTAAGGCCCCTTGCGATAGTGAATCGAAGAGATCAGTTCGGGAATCAGAAAATTCAAATCTGCCCAGCCCTGACCGTGCGCATGACTGCGCTGGTTGATGGGCATGCCATCCAGCGTCAAGCGGAAATCAACACCATGATCCAGATTGACGCCACGCAGAAAATATTGATTGGCCTTGCCTTCACCACTGTGCTGACTGACGATCAATCCTGGCACAACCTCAAGGACCTCACCCGTGCGGGCGACCACGCGCGTATTGATTTGCGCTTGTCCGACAGCCCCTTCATTCGCCGTATCTGCCGCACCCAGCAAGCTGTAACGCGAACTGAATACTTCAACCGCCGGCAAACTGCGAATGTCATCGCACCATGCCACAGGCGAAATACTTAGAATTGAAATCGCCAGTCCATAAATCTGAAACGAACTGCGCGGCAGCGGGGAATAAATCATGCTCGGATAGCGTGTATGACGCCGTGATCTTGTTTAACGCAGCGACATCATACAGGCTTATACCATCAGCGGCAGAATTCCAGCACCGTCTTAATGAAATGCTGCGGCGCTTCTCGCTGCGGAAAATGTCCTACGTCCTCAACCAAAACACGTCGGTACACTCCAGTGAACCAGGCTTCCTTGCCAGCGGATGTATGCGGCGGATTCACGGCATCTGCAGCACCGTGCACCACCAGCATGGGTTCTGCCAGCACGGGCAAGGGCTCAAGTGCAGCGTCATCATGGGCATAAGCAGGATCGCCCTCGGCCAAACCCCAACGATGACGATAGCAACTCAAGGTAATGGCCACCCAGTCAGGATTATCAAAGGCCTGCGCCGTTGCTTCGAACTCAGCCTCATCAAACCATCCCGGTGGCGACCACAGATCCCACATGCGACGAGCAAATGCACGCCTATCTTCGCGCAGTGAACGTTCGCCCAATGGCGTCGCCATAAACCAGTGATACCAATAATTTTGAGCCAGCTCCAGACTCAGCTGCTGTTGAACCGTGTTGGTGCCATAGCCCACTGACACCATCACCAGATGCGAAGCGACGCCCCGTCGCAGGCCGGCTGCGTTGGCAACGGCGCGCGCACCCCAGTCATGCCCCACCAGCACAGGATCGTGCAGCCCGAGTACATCAATGAATTCAAGCAGATCACGACCGAGCGCAGACAATTGCGCACTGCGCGGTGTGGCAGGATCAATGAAGCGCGTTCCCGCATACCCGCGCACTGAAGGTGCCAGCACACGATAGCCGGCAGCAGCAAACGCAGGCGCTACCTGAAACCAGGTACGAACAGAATCCGGCCAGCCATGCACCAGCACCATGGTGCGAGCGCCAGCGGGATTCCATTCCAGGTATTCAATCTCGAGACGAGGTGTACGCGTTGAACCTATTTTTACTTCTTGCATTGTCATACCAGCGAATGTTTTTATTTAATTAATGAAATATCACTTACCCGCACCGTCATTTTGCCCGACCTTGTTTTGATGGCACAATCCATGGCTAACTTGTTATCTAAACGCTAAATACAATCAAGAAAATGCAAGGTATTCACCTCACCGCAGATTTGTCCGGCTGCCGCAATAACCTGAAACTTATGTCCGACGAGACAGGTCTTCGCCAAGTGTGCCTGGACTTGGTGAACCGCTGTGGCCTGACCGCGGTTGGCGATACCTTTGTTGCATTTCCCGGCATTGGCGATTCCCCCGGCGGTGTGACGGGTACTGTATTGCTGGCCGAGTCACATCTGGCGATTCATACCTGGCCAGAGCAATCTGCGGTCACACTCGATATCTACGTGTGTAATTTTTCCACCGATAACAGTAAAAAAGCGTCACAGCTTCTGGCAGCAATGACCACCTTGTTCGACCCTGCCGAAGCCAGCCATCAGCAGTTGCAGCGCGGTGAAATCGGTGCAGCACACAGCGCTCAAAACATGGGCGAGGAAAAGCTCAATGATCACAGTGCGTATGCATACCAGCTGGGACCCGTGCTGTACCGAGAGCAGTCCCCCTACCAGCTCATCGAGGTCCATGATTCACCGCAGTTCGGTCGGTTGTTCCGTCTGGATGGCGACTACATGACGTCGGAAAAAGAAGAATTTTTTTATCATGAGGCGTTGGTGCATCCGGCTGCCGTCAGTCATGGCAAGGTCGAGCAAGTTCTGATACTGGGTGGTGGCGATGGTGGTGCGGCAGAGGAACTACTGAAATACCCCAGCGTCCAGCGCGTCGTTATTGCTGAACTCGATGAGGTCGTCATCCGTGTCGCGCGCGAGTATTTTCAGAATATTCATCACGGTGCACTGGATGATCCGCGGGTGGAAGTGCGCATTGGCGACGGTTTGGCGTATGTGCGTGATACCTCCGAGCGCTTCGATCTGGTGCTGCTGGATCTCACCGATCCTGATACACCCGCATCAGCACTCTATACCGCCGAATTTTTTTCCTCCGTGAAAAAACTGCTTAACCCGGGCGGTGCGATGGTGCTACACACCGCCTCCCCCATTTTTCGCCCAGATGTCGTATCCATGCTGTACCAGCGGCTAAAGAATAATTTCAACATCGTCGCACCGATGGGTCTTTACATTCCTCTTTATGGTGCTTACTGGTCGTTTGCGGTCTGCAGCAATGATCTTGATCCGCGCAAAGCAGATGCAGCACAAATCGCCGGAATCATCACCGCCGCCGGACTGACCGATCTCAATTACTACAATCCTTCGACGCATCAGGGTCTGTTTGCCATTCCCGATTATTTCCAGAAGCTGATAGCCTAACAGCAAACTCTCGTCGCACAGCTTCGCTGGCTCGCCATAAAATGTGGCTCCCTCAACAGTTCCCCCTAAAAAAACGACCCCCGAAGGGGTCGTATAAAAAGAGCCAATACGGAGACTAAATTGACTGCCTTGTTTTGTTGAGTATCTTGTGGATACCGCGCTGGTCCGTACGAGCAGGTAGTGATTCCACCTACCCGTACGGATTTCACGCAAAAGCCGGACAAAACACCAGCGCCCTGCTTGAACCTTACTTCGGTAACTTGAATACCATCAGCGTGCCACCTTGCGGCACCACGGTATTCGTACCCTTGATGTGGTCAATGGCACTGGCCAGACGCTGTGCATCAACGCCCCAGCCTGCCTGAACAGCGATGTACTGCTCGCCGTTGACTTCATAGGAGCTTGGCACGCCGATCACGCCGGATGGTGCATTGAACTCCCACAGGGTCTTGCCGTTTTTCGCATCGAATGCACGGAACTTGCGATCTGATGTGCCGCCTGCAAAAACCAATCCGCCACCGGTGGTCAGCAAAGGTGTCCAGATCTGTTCCTTGAACTTGTGCACCCAAGCCAGCTTGCCGGTCTTGATATCCCAAGCCTGCAGCTGTCCAATGCTGTCGCTCGCATTTTCTGACAGACGCACGTTGGTCAGAACACCTTCGAGCGGGAAGCCGAGAAACAGGTCACCTGCTTTATAGGTTGTGGTCTCACCCTTAGGCAGGTTCGAGCACATGTTGTTATTGGCAGGAATATAGAACAGGCCTGTCTTCGGGTTATACGCTTCAGGCAACCAATCTTTACCACCCCACAGCGATGGGCAGAATGTTGCGCCCTGCTGCATGGAAGGCTTCTTGGACATATCGTACTCAGGACGACCGGTCTTCGGATCGATGCTCTTGAAGACGTTGTTACCCACGTACGGCCATGCGTTCACGAACTTGATCGCACCATTAGTACGCTCAAGCACCCACAGATAGCCATTACGACCGGCGTGAACCGCAGCATTGACTTTGCGGCCGTTGATCTCGGTATCGATCAGCAGCGGTGGCGTGACTTCGTCCCAGTCCCACGAGTCATTGGGTGCGTACTGGTGGTGACCTTTCAGCTCACCAGTATCCACGTCGATCGCCAGCGTCGAGCTCGCGTACAGGTTGTCGCCCTGACGCAGGTCAGGTGTCCATGGACCTGGGTTACCCGTGCCCCAGAAAGCGAGATTGGTCTTGGCATCATAAGTACCTGTTACCCAAACCGATCCACCACCGGTTTTGTAGGAACCATTCGCAGGCCATGTATCGCCACCTGCCTCGTTCGGCTCAGGAATCGTGTAACGCTTCCACACGCCTTTGCCGGTGTTAGCATCAAACGCTGCGACATAACCGCGAATACCGTACTCACCACCGGATACGCCGATCATGACCTTGCCTTTGACAACCAGCGGCGCCAGCGTCATGTAGTAGCCCTGCTTCCAGTCACCGGTCGGAACCGTCCACAGCATTTTGCCGGTCTTGGCATCAAGTGCAACCAGATTACAGTCGGTAGTAGCAACGAAAACCTTGTCACCGTAGAGCGCCACACCGCGATTAGTCGGATGCAGCTGGAACAATTCAGCGGGAATCTCTTTCTTGTAGCGCCAGATCTCCATACCGGTTTTCGCATCGAGTGCGATCACCTGATTCTGAGGCGTAGTGATGAACATGTAACCATCATTAACGATCGGGGGCGATTGGTGGCCTTCCTGAACGCCCGTGGTAAATGACCAGGCCAGCTGTAGCTTGGATACATTTTTGTTGTTAACTTTCTCAAGTGGGCTGTAGCCCCAGCCAGCATAGTTACCGCGGTACGCGAGCCAGTTGCGTGGCTCGGGGTTTTGCAAACGTGCATCTGTCACAGGGCTGTAGGGCAGCTTGCCGGCACCCGGACCCTCTGCCATCGCAACGACTGGCAGCAATGCAAGTGCAAATGCCAATTGATTCATGCGAGTTCTCATATTTCGTCTCCTCTTTTTTTTAAAAAATGGCCACTCTCGCAGCCTCCCCCACCATCTTCAGAAAAGCCTGAAGATGTATCCCTCAATACATTCAAACACCCGGCCTTGCCGAAAAACTGCCAGCCACGACCACATATCCATCTTTTTGTGTCAGCGGCACCCAAGGCAAACTCTTGCTTGCTGGCCCCTTGGCTACGGTGCCGTCGGCAGGATTGAATTTAGAAAAATGGCAAAAGCACATCAGCAATTTATCGGCCACCACATACTCAGTGACATCGCAGGCCTGGTGCGTACAAATGGCAGAAAAAGCAAGCACACCAGATACCGCACGCGCACGCAGTTCATCGGTGAGTTCCGCCTCATCCAGACGCACCAGCAAGAGTTTGTTCAAACGCGACTCATCGCGCGGCTTTTGTGCCGTGTCATCGAAGGGAAATACCAACAAGGGCTTGGAACCTGCTTTAATATCTTCAAGCTTGACGGGCTTCTGCTCACCTTTAGCAGGCACAAGCAAATCACCTTTGCTCATGCCCTGCACACCGCTCTCCTGGGCCTGCGCCACACCGAGATGCATTGCACAACCGCCTGCTGCTGAAATCCCGGCGATCTTGAGCATGATCCGACGCTGATTGTCCACCGAAATATCCGGTACTGACATACCTGTTTCTGTTGTTGGCTCTCTCATTCAACGCTTTCCAAAAATACCTGTGAATCGGCTGATAATCATCTGACTGCTTCTGCATTGCGCCACTGCTGTTCTGCGACTTCCCATGTACTAAGTGGCTGCAATTCCGGTATCCATGCGAGACCCGATTTGCCATCGGATGATTTCGCTTCCGGCGATACGATCACATCCAACAAGGCCGGCAGGTTCTGCATTGCTTCATCAATCGCCGGGCCCAAATCTTCGGCACGCTCGACACGACGTGCGTGCATGCCAAAGGCTCGTGCCATTGCAGCGTGGTCTGCAAACTGCAAGCGGGTACCGACCACCTTGCCATGTGTATCGGTCTGATCGTGTACTTCGATCTGCCATGCACCATTGTTGGCGACGACGATGAGCGGCTTGGCACCGTGTCGTACAGCTGTATCGATTTCCATGGCATTGAAACCGAAAGCACCATCGCCGGTCGCGACAACCACTTGCCGATCCGGATAGGCCAGACTGGCTGACACACCAAATGCTGTACCCACACCAATACAACCGAGCGAGCCGGGATCCAGATAACTACCGCCTGACAAACCGACTCGAGCAAAACTCAGAAAATCACCGCCATCAGCCACGACCACAGCGTCGGACTTCAAGCGCGCCTGTAATTCATGCAAAACACGATTGGGATGAATCCTGCCTTCGCTATCGGATGGCGCATTCGCCATGGTCTCGCGCAGCTTGCGCGAACGCGATTCATGCTGCTCGCGCATGCCACGTGCCCAATCCTTATCGGTCGCTGGTATGCGCTGCGCTGCGGCCTTCAGAATCGCGCTGATGGCTGCCGCCGGATGCGCAAACAATTCGACATCGCCACGACGGTTATCACGCAACTCGCCGGGACAATCGGCAATGCGCAACAGCTTGGCCTTGCTGAAGACGGCTGGCGAACCATAGGCCAGCTGAAAATCCATCTTGCGACCAATGGTGATGACGAGATCTGCCTCGCCCATCACAGCGCCACGCATTGCGCCAATGAAGGAAGGATGTTCATCACCGACCAGCCCCTTGCTCTCACCCGTGTCGAGGTATACCGCACCCAGCTGGTCGAGCAGCGCATTGATCTCTTTTTTTGCACGTCTCGCACCACGACCGGTGATAACCAGCGGACGTTTGGCTGACCACAATAACTCGACAGCGGCATTAATTCTGTCCGTATCCGCTTGCAGCACCAGTGGTGCCTTGGGCTGAAAGTGCTCCGCCAGTTGCACCGGCGCGGGGACAGTGCCACGCAAAGTATCAGTCGGAAAATCAAGATAGACGGGGCCCGGATCACCACCCTCACCCATTGCACGCGATACGGCTTCATCAAGCTCCTGAAGCACCAGCGCAGGCTCGCGCACGGTTCGCGCATAACGTGTAATGGGACGCACCATGTCCACATGCGGCAGATCCTGCAAGGCACCTCGATTCTCTTGTGCCTGTGGCGGTACACCCGATAGCACGAGCACTGAGGCGCGCGCCGTGTGGGCATTGGCGATGCCCGTCATCGCATTCGTCATACCAGGACCAGCTGTCACCATGGCCACACCCAGTTGACCCGTGAGTTCACTGTACGCATGCGCCATGTACACGGCAGCGCGCTCATCACGGACGTCGATAATGCGTATGCCTTCGGCATCACATTGCATCCACATCGGCATGATGTGACCACCACAGAGCGCAAAAATACGATCCACACCGCGCGCCTTCAGAAAGCGTGCGATGACGCCAGCGGCCATGTCAGCGTGGAGTTTGGGAGGTTGCATCATCTCGATTCCGTGATCAGTTCGCCATCGCTGGCTTGGTTTGCTTTTGCTGTTTTTTCAGGTGACGCAAGTCGATCACACCGGCCTGTTGTCGCGGATCTGTCCCTGGCGGGAAGATATGAATCTTCTGCACTTTGGCTGAAGTCCCCATAGGCAAGCTGTCGACAAACAAAATCCAACCCGGTGCCTTGAAATAGGCCATGCGCTCGTAGCACCAATCAAACAGTGCTTGCGCGATCGCTTCGCGCTGCGATAACTCCGCCACATCGTCAGGATTGCGCGCCACCACACAGGCCATCACTTCCTCTTCCCGAACCTCATCGGGTGCTGCCAGTACCGCGACTTGTTTGACCAGATCATGTGCCGTCAGGCAGGCTTCAATTTCAGCAGCGGCAATGTTCTCACCCGCGCGACGGATAATATTTTTCTTGCGGTCCATGAAATAGAAGATACCCTGCGCATCGCGCATGACCGCATCGCCCGTATGGAACCAACCGCCTTTCCACGCGGCCTCGGTGGCCTCTTCATTTTTCAGATAACCAGAAAAAAATCCCTTGCGCGGTGTTGCCGCACTATGTCGTATGACCAGCTCGCCGGGCTCACCTGCTGGCACTTCATTGCCATGCTCATCAATCGCACGCGCCTCTATCCACGGACTGACGCGACCGAAAGCGCGGGTGTGGATGGCGCGAGGCTCATGATTGTCGGAGATCATGCGCCCCGTCTCGGTCATGGCCCACATCTCGACCAGTGGCAGACCAAAGCGCTTTTCAAACACCTCATGCTGGCTGGGCTCAACGCCGGCACACAGCGCAAAACGCAGGGTGTGCTGGCGCTCTTCTTCACACGGTGCGAGCTTGAGCAAAATATTGGGAATCACACCCTGAAACTGCGCGACGGTGGCGCGTGTCGACACCACATCCTTCCACCAGGTGCTAGCATGAAAACGATCGGGGAAAATCAGACAACCACCCGCAATCAACATGCTTGGCAGCGAAATGGACAGACAATTCGCATGATGCAACGGCAGAGGATTGTAGAGACGCTCGACACCCTCGGACATCGTCAGCGCACCACCCAGCGACAGATAATTCATACCAAAGGTATGGAAATATTCGTTGGTGAGTATGCAGCCCTTGGGGCGTCCGGTGGTGCCGGAGGTATAAAGCAAAGCGGCTTCGGTTTGCGCATTAGGCTCACCAGCTTGTACGGGTGTCGGTGCTACCGGCAGCACGGCAGGAAAATCATCGAAAGGTACATAGCGACATGCGCCATGGCGATCGGACTCAACCGCTTTCAGATCGCTCGCCCGGGACTCCACACCGACCAGCAGCACCGACTCCGAGTGCTCAACAAGATAATGAATCTCATCACGCCGATAATCAGGATTGACCGGAACTACCGATACGCCGAGCGCATTTAGAGCAAGATAATGAAAAACGAATTCGGGGCGCTGCTCGAAAAGGATGGCGACCCGGTGACCCAGTCCGTAACCGGCGGCCTGATAGATCGCCTTTTTAGCTTCGACCTGTTGCGCTGTTTCGCTCCAATTCACTTCCCAGCCTTGCGGATGATAAGAGCGAGCGGGCATTGCTGGTACTGCATACGCAGCACCGTCCGGGAAGCGGGCTGCGGTACGCTGCAACGTCTGATAGAGCGTGCCGAAATTGTCTACATGACTCATCAGCACATACCTCTCGCTAGCGTTCTCTGAACGAGTACGGCAATGGCCAGCGCCCCGACGCTGGCCTCAGATGTGAACGACACTGTATTGATGGTCGCTCCTGCACTGCCCTTCATACTTCTCTCCTTTCGAAAGTGGCCCGCTTATTGGTTAGTTATGTGCGGGCCTGTCTTCGGTTTTCTGACTACGACCGCAGTACTGCTCCTGCTCTCCCCCCTGCTAATTCTTTTCGTTCGCCACCACGCTGCTCGACTGCGCGCTGAGATTCAATTTGAGTGTGGAGGATGCATGCGAAATATGATGACGTGACAGCTGCTCTGCACGCACTGCATCGCCATCGACGATGGCCTCTAGTATCAGTTTGTGCTGGCTCCAGATATCGGCGGGCGTCTCACCGTTCAGCAGGACGGCGCCCATCACACAGCGGAAATAACTCCAGTGAGGCGAACACGTCTCGGCGATATGGACGTTGCCCGATAGCCGATAAATAAAGAAATGAAAATCCATGTCGGCATTGACCAGTTGCGCAATCGATTTACTCTCGACTGCGGCCTGCCCGAGCTCGATGTAACGAGCCCCCTCGGCGCGCGCTAACGCACTACCGCGCTCGGCCGCCTTGGCGCTGGCCAGTCCGTCTAGCACCCCGCGCACTTCATAAAGATCACGCACGCGCTGCGCATCGAGCCCTGACACCATCAAGCCCCGGCCGGGTGCCTGCGTTAGGATTCCCTGCGATCGCAAAAGCAGCAGCGCCTGCTGCACCGGTTGCCGGGATACGCCAAAAGTCTCAGCGAGCTCTTCCTGCACGAGACGGGCATCCGGACCGAACTTGCCGTCCATGATCTCGGACAAGATGGCCTCGTAAACCTGATCAACCAGACTGGGCTGGGGCGTAATAAGTTGCATGTAAGGCGGTTTTTGCCGGTAAATTATCTTCTTTGTATTCTGAATTCAGAATGCAAAGAAGATATCCGCACGTAAAATAGCTGTCAATAAAGTTTCCGACAAATAAAATGCACGCTGACTTCAATAAAATTCAAGCGAATACGGGAACGCACCAAATTCCCAGCGAAGTGCAGTCCCGACCACTGCTTGGCGTAAAATGCTGCGCAGCAGCGTACGTCAGGTCAGAACTGGCCGGGCACCATGAACCACCCTCTCGATAGATCAGGACCATGAGCAGTCTGAAAGAAAAACTGTATGAACATTTGCTGAGCCAGGTGTACTGCAAGCTCGGTATATCCCAACTTCATGGCATCGGTGTATTTGCGCTGCGCGATATACCTAAAGGGACACAGCCGCTCAACAGCATAGTGAGCAAAAAAGAAATCAAATTTTCGCGCATCGAGCTCAAAAAAGTCCCCAGCAGCGTGCGCAAGCATCTGGCGAGCTTCTGTCTGGTGGAAAAAGGTCGGGTTTTTGCGCCGGAAATCGGCATGAATGCGGTCAATCTGTCGATTTACCTGAATCATTCAAAGACGCCGAATTTGCGCTTCAATGAGAAAGATGTGCTGGAAGCGATGCGCGATATCGCACGCAATGAGGAGCTGACGATCGATTACGACATCAGCTTTGGTGAAGAACATCTGTTCGGGGAAGATGACCCCAATTTCCGATCGAGCGGCCCCGCCCGAAATTCCTGATACCTGCAGCGGGGGAGACACATGATTGTCTCTCCTCGACCATTCAAGAACTGCGTCGCCTGGCGATCAGGCGGCGCAGTTCTTGAGCTGGACGGGTTCGCCGTGGCGATAGATCTGATTCAATTCCTCGGGCTTGAAGTCGATTTTCAGCGGTGAAGTAGGATCCAATGCCAGCGGATGATCCGCATCGACCAGCGCCATCGCATAAATCGGTTCGTAGTCAGTCACGAACAAGGCCTTGTAGCCATAGTCATCCACTGGACCGAGATTGTAATAACGCAGGTCATTGCGTGCAGCCCAGCGGCACGCCAGCAAACAAGCGTAATTACCGGGCGAGCGTGTCTTGAAATCCCGGTTCCACTGACAGAAGCTTCCATACAGCTGATCGTATTTAGGCAAAATCACCGATACATCCGTCAGCACCAGCTCGCCTTCGGGCGAGTGCATGCGCAAGACCAGCACCTCGAGATTTTTTACATAATCGATAAATCCGGCGACTTCTTCGTCGGCGATGTAGCATTTTTCGAAATGCGCACCACCCATCTCGAACATATCATCCATGGTCAGGTCCTTGCCCTGAATGACCTCTTCGGTGTACTTGAAGCCCCGATATTGCTTGTCAAACTCGCGGAATTTACGGGAACGACGCTCCTCGCACCAGAACTCGTCGGATGCAGTGTCCACCAGCCCGTACTTGTCATTGATGGGAACGCCGTATGGGCTGTCCGGTGGCAGCGCGTAGACCACGAAAGGCCGAGGCGCCATGGCGAGCATCTCGTCGCTGATATCGATATAGGGGCAGAGTGCATCCCAACGCGTGGTGTAGTAGAGGATGTCCTCGTGGTAGCTCTCGACGCAGAGATTTTTGGCGGTCCAGCTCTGGTTACCGACACGCATCACCCGCGGCGACTGACGGGCTTTCTTGATTTCGCCCAATCGATATAGGGATCCGTTCATTCTGATGTGTCCTTATGTAAAGGTGCAATCGGAAGTTTTTTCAAATCAAAATAATCCGAATCGATCTCGAAGTTGTTTTCCAAAAACCCGGGATCGGATTTTTCCAGCCTGACGATTTCCTTTTTACAGGAGGCCAGATGCCTAGATGCCTCGCTCTTTGCGTCTTTTAGTTGGCGAACGTACTCCGGCATTAAAGGACAATCCTTATCATAGTGAACTGTCTTTGAGGCCGGATTATAAGCGAGTGGATAAAGCTTGCAACTAAAAGGTTTGGTGTCGCCGAGCACGCAGCCCGCCGGGCCGAGGTTGGCACAATTGGTTTCAATACAGATGCTGCCGTATTTTTTCTTTTCTTTTTGGGTGAGCGTTATTTCGAGAGGCGGGTAGTCCGCCTCGACGAAACAGCATCGCCGACATTCTGCGCAGTGATCAAATGGCATGCGCGATCCTGAAGGAATTACAGGCCGATGATGGCATAGGCGACATCTGAAGCGCGAGCCGAATTAAGACTTTGATGCCGGCTGCGCCTGTTTAAGTAATTAATTATGGCCGTAAGATAACTCATTACAACCCGAAATGTCACAAACTATTTTTAATTGTCAACCGGACTGCGATCGCAGCGACCGAAAAAAATGGCTCGCAGAGGCTTTGTGAAACAGATGAAGAAAGCTATTCACGCTGATTTAGAGGAGCAAAATAGAAGCACCGCACCATAACTACGCGCGCTGTACGCCGCGAAAATTCAGGCTTCAGGATCTGATTTTTGCTGTGAACGCTTGCGCTGCTCTCTCTTTACATCCCATATCTGGTGCAAGCCAAACAGCAGTACCAGTACAAATATGCCCAGCTCTATCCACATGCCCATGACTTCACCTTTCTGAAAGCTTACAAATCACCCCGCTTTTTTATTCCGTGCGACCACGGCAGAACTGGTCCTCGGCGGCGAACCCTGCCGACCCGAACCAGGCGCGAGCGCAAAACAGATTCCTCACATGCTGCAAAAAGAGCAAAAAAAAATCGACCCGAAGGTCGATTCTTTTGCAACCGAGGTTGCTGTACAGGGTAACCGGATTAACGGTTAGCGATGTACATGGTGATTTCGAAGCCGAAACGCAGATCAGTCGCTGCAGGTGTAGTCCATGCCATGATTATCTCCTAGTGGTGTTACGGGGGTTATCAACTCGCTTTACCTGCACCTTCACAAAGCTGCAAGCAGTGAGAGGATAATGCTCCCACGGCCGGGATTAAGCCATGAACGAATCCCGTAATTTAGGCTCATGATTTTCATTAGATGGGTAGCTGCCATGAAGGCGCGCAATGATAAATAAATTGAAACCTTCGGCAGACCCCGATGTCATCGTGCTGGGTGCAGGCATCGTCGGCATCACACTGGCGCTGCAATTGCAGCTGCGTGGACGTCGGGTCTTGTTGATTGACCGACAGCCTCCCGGTACCGCCACCAGTTTCGGCAATGCCGGTCTGATCGAGCGCTCCTCCGTATTTCCGTATGCGTTTCCGCGCGACTGGCGCACCCTGATCGATTACGCGCTGCGGCGCAAAGCCTCTGCGCATTATCACGCGCGAGCCCTGCCCTCCCTGCTGCCTTGGCTGGTGCGCTACTGGCTGCACTCCTCCCCGCAACGCTACCCCTCGGCCGTCGCCAGCGCACTGCCACTGATCGAGCACAGCTGGAGTGAACATGAACCACTGATCAAAGCAGCTAGGGCAAGTGCGCTCGTCAATGAGCATGGCTGGATCAAGTTATACCGAACATCAGAAAGCGAAGCAGCAAGCCGATTGATGGCGCATCAAAGTCTGGCCTACGGACTACAGGTGCGGGAATTGTCCCTGAGCGAACTCCTTGCGCTCGAGCCCGGTATTGGTGACGGGGTCAGAGGCGGCGTGCATTATCCCGATTCACGACAAATCAGTGATCCGCACGCGCTCTCGCTTGCCTATCTCGCACTGTTTCAGAAGCGGGGCGGCGAATTTCACATGGGCGATGCACGCAGTCTGCGCCGCGCTGGGGATGAATGGCAGCTCGATACCTATCAAGGCGCCGCACAATCACGCAGTGTAGTCGTGACCCTTGGGCCATGGGGTGAAGATCTTGCGCGTCAGCTAGGCTATAGCCTGCCGCTAGGCAGAAAGCGTGGTTATCACAAACACTACGCGAGCGAAGGTAATCCGTTACGACACACATTGGTTGATGTCGACCATGGCTACGCGCTGGCCCCCATGGCACGCGGCATACGCTTGACCACCGGTGCCGAATTTGCAAAACGTGATGCACCACCGACACCCGTGCAACTACAAACACTGGAGCCAATCGCACGCCGCTTGTATCCGCTTGGCGTAACCCTTGATGAAACCCCTTGGCTAGGATCGCGCCCGTGCACACCCGATATGCTGCCCCTGCTGGGCCCGGCGCCACGACACGAAGGCGTGTGGTTCAGCTTCGGACATGCACACCATGGACTGACACAGGCAGCGTCTAGTGGCCGATTGATGGCGGAGATGATTTGCGGCTTGCCGACGTATGCTGATCCGACACCCTACAGAGTAGACAGGTTTTGACTTGGAAAGGAAACACCATGGCAGTCACAGGAATGAACCACTTCACCATCGTCACGGACGCGCTTGAAGACACCGTTCAGTTTTATCAGGAATTACTGGGACTGAGAACAGGCTATCGCCCACCCATGTCGTTTCCGGGCGCTTGGATG